>JAYVSD010000001.1:0-4579 GCA_043775745.1 bacterium
CAAGTTTAAGCTGATTGATAATTAAATCTACATCTACAGACTTTTCATAATTTTTGATCACGTATGAAAGGGATCTACGTAACTTATTTTCTGAGAAGGCTTCTAATCTACCATTAGTTTTGCAGACTTTCAATTTATTCTCTTCCAATTTCTCCATATCCTCTTCTTTCTTTTCTGTTCGAAGTTTAGCATGTTCAAAACGATATATAATATAACTTTTGGCTACATCTAAAAATCCTGAAACCATAAGATGCTTTTCCACTAGATCCTGTACCAGCTCCACGTCAGGGATAAAATCTTCTTTACTAACCGTCCTCAAATGTAACTCACGCAAGACTATTTCAGCTATAGCATTTGCTACCGCTTTTTTATCTTCTCTTGTAACTTGTATAAAAGCTTTGTTGATAGCAAAGACGATTTTATCCGAGTCAAAAGAAACTATTTCTCCATTTCTCTTCTTGATGTTTTGTATGATGCTGTTCATGTTGTTTTATTGATTGATGTATTAAGTATAATAATATTATACACCTATATTTTTATTTTGATTTGACTTTTTTGACTTATCCAGTTTATATTGTATTATTATTTTAAAAAATTGTTAAAGATTATTGACATTATCAATTACTAATGTAGTATTATACTTTTATATAAACTATAATTATATATAAGATAAGTAAACTAAGTCTTTTGTACTTGCTTAATACAATATTACATGTGTAATATTGTGTGCCGTGACTTGTGATTTACGGATAATCATGGTTAAAGTTTATACACAGTATGTAGGTTGACAAGGTTAAACACAAATACATAAGCCATACGGCTTATGTATTTGTGTTTGGGTGGAGGCTAGCTTTTACTTCAACCGAAACCCAAAGCTCATATATACCAAAGTCCAACATGAAGAGATAATAATCACACCCACCATGCCCCAGATCAATTTGACTTTAAGTTTACTTATATCTTCACCATTTTTATAAGCTGCAAAGTATTGTATCACTGTGATCACAAAGTAACAGATAGACACTGCCGTAGCGAGGCCCAGTATAGGATTGACAAACTCACTAAGTAACGAATCTATGAATTTACTTACAGTGGGATCTGAAATTTGTGTATCCGGTAACATGTTTCAAGACTAATTACCACCTGGATTATAAGTACGCACTCCAACTGGTATCTCAGGTACTGGTACTCCACCTCCTTGACCTATACCTGTAGCCTTACCAAGAAAGGCAACTAGTCCCCATATGGACACCTCTACAAAGAGCACTACAACAGCATACATCATATAATGCCACATCTTATTTTTATCATTTGCATCAGAACTAAACATATACTTGATCATCATAGCAAAGAAAGCTACTATAGTGATACCGATAAGTAAAGGTATAATCTTGGTCGTCAGAGTCTGCATCAAATCCACCAAGCTCAGAATATTTTGTCCTGCTTGCTGTGTGGGATTAGCATTGTTTGCTTGCGCAAAAGCTTCGCTTGCACCTAGCACTGCGGTTAATATTGTTAAAGTTATCTTTTTCATATTTATTATATTTGTTTATTTTATTATACCAGTTAATATTTCTTTTGCAAATGACATTATCCCCGCTATAGACACGACTACTGTGAGAGCAGCTATACCACCTATTATCATATTTTTGTTACTTGCTAAATTTGCTTCGCTTGGCGCATGTGACATATAAAACAATCTTATAGCTAATTGATATAACACAAAGCATAATAGCATTGATATGAGCAGGCCCAGACCTATCCCTCCGATGAGCTCTGTCATCTCATTTAATAAAGCTTTGAAAGTCATAGCCCTATCGTACTACCACCATCTGACTGACATCTGAGACTACCACTGACGCTATCAAAAGCACAGTTACCAGTCTGACACTCGGCAGGAGCACCACATGTCTGACCATTAGCTTTTAATCTTGGTGCTGATGGATTGTTGGGGTTACTTACAGGTGCTCCCGCTCCACAGCTATTGTTATAAGCACAATTGCCAGGTATGGTGGGTAGATCTATGGTGCGCACATTACCATAGCCATTAGCACCTCTACCCCCTAGACCATCTTGTAAGAATTTAATTATCCCCCAGATAGATACCATTACGAATAATATACCTATACCCCAAATGAGTACATCTTTGTTTTTCTTGATAGCATCTCCACCTTGACCTACACGCCACATACCAGTTACCAGAGACCAGAAGAATAGAGCGATAGCGACACCGATCAATAAGCCGATAACTGCACCAGAGATAAGACCATTAAGATCAGAGAAAAGTTTATAGAAAATACCATCTTTTGAAAATGGCGATTCTGCCGCAAATGCTAACATGATATTACTGGATAAAATTGTACCCACTATTATAGACTTATACGACTTATTGATTTTAGATTTCATTTTTATATTATAATACAAATCTTGATTATTGGCTAATGTTTATCCACTCTACAGTGGTTGGATTTCTAGTGGATTAGGGTCACCCATAGGATTACTTATTGGAATTATGTCTGTTTTTTCAATAGGGTTATCTTTGGCGGGATCATTTGTGGGGGTGGTGGGCTGGGGGGTGTTGGGTCTAGATTTAACTTGAGGGGCGGAATTGCCGGCAATGTCCGTGAAGGTTTTCATCAGCGTAGTGATCAGGAACTTGGCTGAGAAAAAGGCCATACCGCCGAAAAATATAATCACAAACCATTTCTTGGCTTCTTTTAATTTTTCTGGATTGTCGGAATTGATTATAAATTGATAACCATTATAGATGAGACCTAGAGCCATCGCTATGGCAGCAGCTATATTTACATAGTCAATAATTTTACCTATTAAAACTTGCACATCTGGATATGAGGTAGGATTGACAAAGGGTGCAGCGTATGCTTTTTCTATAAAAGGTAATAACAATAGACCTAATGGCTGATCTATACTGCCTGTCCATCCGACCATCGCGAGGGCAACTCGCATGAGTCCCCAGGCTCCGAGCATAAAGATTGACCCCCAGATGATGTAGCCGACATTTTTCTTGGCTTTGGCTAGAGCATCTGGCTTGTTCATATCCATTAGCAATCTAACAAAGGTATAAGTTGTGGCTATCACTAATACTATCGGATATATAATAGTGACTATCGCATGGGCGAGTTGATTTGCTGTGTTGACCAGATCTGTGAGTGTGCAGGGTATATTGTTGACTGTGGTAGCACAAGTGACTATAAAGTTATTCATATTAGTAGGCATTTATATTATACATTTTATAAAGTGATTTGACAAAGATATGCAAAGCATCAGTTATATCTTTTCTGTTGGCATATATATCTCTAAACATAGTATTTACTAAAGCATTACTTTTGTCTTTGTCTATTTCATAAAAAGGCTTGGCTACTAATATGCTTTTGCCCACTATCTCTGGATATTGACTACTGCCCACACCTGCCAAAGTATCTTTTCTCGGACTTGGCTCTCCAGCCATGGCGGCAATTTGATTTGCAAAGTCTTTATTATACCCAAAAGAAGTAAGAGCATCATAGGCGGCAGTGGGATTTTTACTACTGCTAAGCATCGCTATACCCAACACTTTAGATCCAGTGTATATAGTAGTATGATCTGGGACTTGAGGCATAAAGACATAATCAAAGTTAAGTTTACTATTTAAATTACTAATTAAACTCTGATCACTGATATACGCTGGATAGTAGAGAAGCTTACCCGCCGTAAACTCAATCAAAGCATTCCTCATCCGTGGTGACCAAGTAAAACTTTTGAGTGAAGGATTGGAGAAGTTACTCATATATCTGACAGATGAATCTATATAGGTAGGACCATTCTTTTGGGTCTCTACCTCGAACCCACCCACAAAGCCGTCTCCGCTCACTTTTATAGTCTCACCCCCGAGCTGATTGACCAAAGTCAACATCAAATCTTTATTGTAATCATAATTATCGTATGCACCCAAAGGCAATATAGAGGCTTCAAATATTCCTGCAATACTACCATTTTTAGTATTATTTTCTGCAGTTTTTAGCATTATATTCCAATCTGTAGGAGTATTGATAATCCCTAACTGATTTTGTAAATCTTTATTATAAAACATGATCATCGGATCTATACCCACGGGGAAAGCAACTATTCCACCCGATCTTACAAAGATACTCGCCGCATCTACATAAGTACTTTTGTATTGATTTTCTGTCAAAGTATTAGAGAATTTAATAGGCTGTAAATAGTATTCATTACTTAAAATTACATCGTGATTAGCAATGATAATGTCTGGCCCATAACCAACAGACAAAGCTTCAGCCAACTTAGACTTGAATTGACTCACTTGTATCTGCTTGTAATCTATACTGTAGCCAATTTTATCAGCAGTAAAATTAGACAGATACTCTTTCATTTGATTTTCTGGTAATGATCCCCATATCATAACTTTACCACTAAACTTAGTAGCGTTTTTATCTGTACCAGTAAAAAATGGCACCCTACCACTAAACACCAATATAGAAAACACAGCCAAAACTATAGTTATACCCAGTACTATAATTTTAAATGGTGAAGTGTTATTCATATATTTTCTATTATCATG
>JAYVSD010000002.1:0-7559 GCA_043775745.1 bacterium
TAATACATGGTGATAAAATAGACTTAAAGGACAAGGCTTTAACAGAGATTAAAGGCTTGTACGGGGATAGTATTTTTGCTATAAATAGTGATACTTTAAATGGAGGAGACACACTACTATCTTATATACACAGTATAGATCTATGGGGAGTAAAGCAAATAATTATGATCGATAATATACTAGATGACATAGACTTCAAAGATATTTTGTATGAGAATCTAGAAGAGATTAAAAACAGCGACAATGTATTTGTACTTTATGAAAGAGATATCAATGCTGCAAGTTTGACTAAAATAAAGAAATTTGCGACTAAAGTTTACAACGCCACAATGATGGAGTCAAATCCAAACACTACGCCTTTCACTCTCTGTGACTATGTAGCAGCAAGAGATAAGAGGCGTGCTTGGCCAGAGCTACTCCATCTCTATGATGTGGATATAGATCCAGAGTCCATACATGGTGCACTATGGTGGAAGATGAAAACTCTAATGTTACCATCAAATTTTAACAAATATAAAAAAGAAGAAGCAGAGAGACTCTCTTATAATTTACTTATGATAAGCGCAAGGGCACACAGCGGTGAATGTGATTTCAAACTAGAGCTAGAGAGGTGGGTATTGTCAATTTGAGTGATCCTTCTTTACTTCATTACATCCGCCAGCACTTCTTTGGATTTACTTTCCATGATCGCATATATATCTATACCTAGCTCATCAGTAATCGCCTCAGCAGTGGTGGGGTCGTCACCGTTGATCGCGTCTATAAAAGTTTTGCGTAGTGTCTCGTCTGTGATAGACTCGATGATCTGTATCAGTGACTCATTGATGATGATTTCACCCATCGCTGTGATCGCCTCATCACGTTCGGTTTGAGTTGGGAGTCTACTAGTAAGTATTTCATTTAATTTATTGTATAGTTCTTGCATATTATTTATGATAAAGTCTAGTCGCTCTTTCCAACAATGTTTCGCCCCCTATTTTTATTTTGCTAGCTAGCTCATTTAATTTTTGTAAATTTATTTTTTGATCTGGTTGTATTTTATTTGGATCAGTGATACCCATTTCAGCTAGAGCTTCTTTACCATCTGTACTGTCAAATAAATTATAGATTATACTCATTTTACCTTGATCTGTAAGAGTTTTTGGGAGATCCATGTACTCAGTTAGGACTTTTTCTAAAGCGTCACCGAGGGATAGAGTTATACTCTTAACCATGTCTAATTGAGGCAGATCTAATTCTGCTTTCGGCTTAGCTACCCCATCTACTAAATCATGTCGGTCTATCATTTGCCCAAGCTCGACCGAAGCTACGGCTTGTACAGGAGTGTTGACATGCCCCTTAACTTCATCCCAACTTTTTTCTACCAGATCTTTTACTGTGGTTTTTATGGTGTCAGGTATAGCATTATTTATATATTTTAGCCACTCTCCGGCATGAGCTACGGTGTACCCTGCCAGAGCACCCCAAAGCAGACCTTTTACTGCTGGTATACCAGCAGCTAACCATTTCTCTTTGGGGGTCAAATTATCTTTACCTTTTATATTTTCTGCGTATCCCTCTCTAGTCTTGGCAGCAAAGTAGAAAGCTCCGGTGGCTTGGGCTGTGGCACCAGCAGTGAGTATGCCCACACCCACGACTGCGGCACCTATCATTAGTTTTTCTTTAGGTGTAAGTTTGTTATAGCTATCCAGAGACTTTATACCTAGCTCTTTTAGCTTGCGGGCACTTTCAGATGCTCTTGTTTTAAGTTTTTCCACGTTGGGTACTTTTATTTTTTCTAGTACTTTTTCTGTACTATTTACAACGCCGTAGTTTATATAGTTCAAGCTTTTAGACAAAAAATTCCAACGAGAAGTAGATTTTGGGATAGCTACAGGCTGTGCTACTAGCTCAGGCTGGGGTTGTGTTGGTCGCGTAGGGACTCTATCTGTTTCTTGTGATTTTAAAGTAATAGGTTTTATAGGGACTGTTCTTTCTTCATCACTTATCGGTATTGCGGATAATGCATTCCTTTTTTGTAATTCATCCAGATAAGATTGTTGCGAAGCAATTGATATTTCAAACCTAGCAACACCAGCCGTGTCACCAGTTCTTATTAGAATATCTTTTAAGGTATTCATGCTAAAGATTGCGTGGGCAACATTTGTTATTTCTGTTGCTATATCATTATTATTTTTTGCTTCTGTTGCAAGATTAGAAAATTTTCTTATTTTATGTAAAATACCAAGTTTAATTTCATGATCATTTTTAGGAATTAACGACATAGGCATAAGTGCTGTCACATCCCCCTCATCAGGACCTTCGTCAGTTGCTAATAGTGTATCTGGAAACAGTGATGCGTCTTCTAAATCTGCTGGTATGGTCTCTGGTGACTGAGTAGATTCATAATCGGGCTCTACCGTAACTAAATCAAATTTATTTTTGTGTTTTTTGCCTACACCAAAAAGATTTTTCAACTTAAATCCAAGGGCGTTTTCTGATGTGGTGGGCGATAGAGTTGTCTGTTGTGTGTGTGGAGGTTTATCCATATTTTCTATGTTTATAAGAAGTTTTATAATAATTTAATTATATCATAGATATAGAGAAAGCAAGGATATTTATATACAAATAATAATCAAGATTCAGGAGTTAGGATTTAATGTTGACTTATACCCCCACTAGGTATATAATACCTACACAAGTTAAAACTCTAAAATTAAATATATGCACGGAATACATAAAGATAATAAAAAAGTAATCACTCGCCTAAAGCGAATAGTTGGACAATTGGGAGGTGTAGAGAAAATGATACTTGATGACAAGTACTGTATAGATATTATTACTCAAACTAGTGCTATTAAAAGTGCTATTTCAAGTCTTGAAGATGAAATGCTGCAAAGTCATCTTGCTCATTGTCTTGTAGCAGATAAAAATAAAAATCGCTTGAAAGAAATGCAAGACGAGATTATTAAAGTATATAAATTAAAAAGAAAATAAAAATAAACTATGCAAAATAAAACAAGACTTTCAAAAGAAAACAAAGATTACCTTACCTATGTCGCCAAGTATTTAGGTGTTGCTCTTATCTCTGGCTCGGTAGTACACATTGGCACACTCCAAAATGGAATTACAAGATACATAGTTTTGATGCTTATAGGTTTAGTTTTAATGATGATTGGAAATATCCGTGAAGCTAAAGCAAATGGACAAAAAATAAACTTAAATTACCTTGCCACCATAACACTTTTATCTTTTGCAACTGGTTTTCTCTCTGGCGGGGTACAACATTATCTTGATAATCCGTCATATGCTGGCTGGCTACTTGGTCTTGGTATAGTCATTACATACATCACTTTTTTCTTGAAAGATAAAATTGTGCTCAAAGCAAAAAATACAATCACTGTTATTATATTTTCAGCTGCTCTTATATTAGTTTCAAATTATGTTTTTGATGACACTTTACTTGGTGCAAATCATCATGAGAAAGCCACAACTCAAACAAATAAACATTAAAACATATGCAAATAAAAACTACACAAAAATGTGAAAAGTGTTATATGGAAAGAGTTTTTAAAGAAACTATTTCTGGGACTGATCATTTTTACTGTGAACATCACAAAACTGCAAACTCTGTAAAAATGGAAACTCTAGGAGTAAAGACAGAAAAAGTTTTCTTTTTTCATTTGAAAGAATTACTACCTTTAATTTTAATAATAGGATTAGTAACTTTATTTGCATTCATAAGGCAATTAAGCGGTTTTGATTGGATGCTATATATGATGGACTGGATGGGGTTATTCCTAATTACTTTTGGCGGACTTAAACTTGTTGATTTAAAAGGTTTTGCTTATGGTTTTGCAAGTTATGATGTAATTGCAAAAAGATACTTAAGTTATGGATTTATCTTTCCGTTCTTAGAGATATTTTTAGGAGTACTTTATCTAGCTGGGTTTATGTTTCTCTTACAAAACATTTTAGTTCTAATTATATCAGCTCTTGGAATGTATTCGGCATATAAAGTAATTACCAATAAGAATGAAATACGATGTGTTTGCATGGGTACACTTTTCCATATTCCTATGACTTGGGCGACATTTACAGAAAACTTTTTGATGGCAGCGATGGTATTTCTTATGCTTACTATGTAACATAAGAAGTATAAAATTATTAATTAAAATAAAAAATATGAAAAATATAAATTACAAAATAGTTTCAATAGTGCTAGCTGGAATATTATTAGTCACATATGCTTGGCATTGGCAAGAAATATTTGGTCATGAGACAAATGATGATGGCAAATCTCAGATGAAAATGGAAATGACTATGTCAGACATGGTAAAAATGATGGATGGTAAAACCGGCAAAGCCTTAGAGAAAGAATTTATCATGGGCATGATACCTCATCATCAAGGAGCGGTAGATATGGCAAAGAAACTTTTACAGGACAACACCGTATCTCCTGAATTAAAAAAGTTTGCAAATGATATAATAAAAGCGCAAGATGGTGAAATAAAAATGATGAATGAGTGGCTGAAGAAATACTAAAGAATATATAATACCACAAAAGTGAGTATTATTCTATATATTATATCGCAGAAAGGTGAAATACCAGGGAGTATATTTTGTTGATAGTTTTTTGATAAGTTTAGTTTTTCACCTTTAAAAATAGGTAAAAATGTGGTAAAATAGATAAATAATTATGATAAATAAAATTATAGATAATAAAAGAAAAACCTTACTAGAAAATTTAATTCTAGCTTCTAAGGATTTTAGTGAATTGTCTATAGCTACTGGATACTGGGATTTAGAGGGTACTAAATTACTCATAGAAAGCCTTAAAGATTATAAAAAGATTAGACTAATCATTGGGCAAGAGCCTCTCATTGGTAGGTACAATTTAAATCAAGTTGAGCCAGATTTCCCAGATCAAGATATATTTCAGGACCTGCAAAGATTAAAAACAGACTCTTCACTCTACGAGACTGTGAAAGAGTTAAAGAAGAAAGTTGATCAAGGGGTGCTTGAGGTAAAAGTATATAAACGTAATTTCCTACACGCAAAATCATATATTTTTGGTAATTACAAAACAGAGAAAGCCTTTGGTTTTATTGGATCTAGTAATTTTACAAAAAATGGTCTAACTACAAATTTAGAATTAAATACATCTGAAACTGATAATAGAATCGTACAATTTAATCCTCAATCAGAAAATCAAGAACATGGACACATGTCTTGGTTTGAAGAAATCTGGAATGATGAGATGTCAGTTAATTGGACTGGTGATTTTATTGAACTAGTTAATAGTTCAAATCACGGAGACCAATTATTTAGTCCGTATGAGATGTATATTAAAACATTGCAGTATATTTATAGCGATGAAATTGAAGACGATAAAGATATACAGTTTTTAAAAGGTAAAACACTTCAAGCCTTTCAAGAAAGAAACATTAAACAGCTACAAAAAAGATTAGAAAAGTATAAAGTAGCAATGCTTGCCGATTCAGTTGGACTTGGTAAGACCATATCTGCGATAGGTGTTATTAAACAGTATAAAGGTAGAGTGATTATCATCTCACCTGCTTCACTTGTAAACCAATGGGAAATGGAACTAGCACAAGAAGATTTATCGGGTGTTAGATATAAGGTTGTGTCTATGCAAAATATGGATGGCCTAGAAAATGAAATGAAGATAGACAAATTTGCAGACGTTAATCTGTTTGTTATAGATGAGGCGCACAATCTTCGTAATCACTCATCAACTAGATTTCAAAAGGTGTATGATTGGATAAATCAAAATACAGATGCCCACACCCTGCTTTTAACCGCAACTCCTATAAATAATTCACTATCAGATTTAACTAATCAAATTCTTCTAGGTACCCGTGGTGAACAAGATACATTACCAGTCTACGCCAGAAATTCTACAGGTGTTTTAGAATTAAAATCTTTCTATGAAACCGTTGACAATTTAAAGAAAAAAATAAATCAAAATAAAGCTCAAGGCAATGATCTGACTGAAGTTCTAAAAGAAGCTAGAGCTACCATCGAGCCAATTATAAGAGCCTTTGTAGTTAGAAATACCAGACAAGGTATAGAAAAAGAATTTGCTGGAGTTGATATAAACGGGGACCTTAAAACTTTTCCAAAAGTAAAAATTAAAAATATTAGTTTTAATATAGATGGTTTGACTATAGATAATTCTGAGTTAAGTAAAAACTTATCTCAAGTATCAGCACACGAGATAGAAGAAATTGCAGAGTATACACAAACTTTACTTCATCCAAAAAGACAAATGCGAGATTTGACTGAACAAGATTCTAAAGAAAGTATTATTGAGCTTTTGTATAAAATAATTCTAAGTCTTTCCTTTACTCCGTATCGATATGATATGTATGATTTTAGGGTATACGGTAAAGACTTACAAACTGTAATGGGTCTCAAGCTACAGCCTGAATTTAAGAAAAATTTAGCAAGACAAATAAGTCTATATGGAATACTAAGAACTGTGTTTTTAAAAAGACTCGAATCTTCTTCGTCAGCATTGACCACCTCACTTAAAAAGTATGAGAAGAGGCTTACGATTTTTGAACAGATACTAAATGAGCAAAATAAGATTGTTAGTCTTTCAGATATTGATGACATAGAGGATGAATACTTAGAAGAAGATGGCGAGCAAATTGACTGGACAGATGAAAAGTTGTCAAAAGCAATAGAAGATAGGTCTAAACCAGTTAATGATCAGACGCATGATTTAGTAAAAATGAAAGAGGATATTTGCTATGAAAAAGAGATACTAAAAGATGCAATAATCATTGCGGAAAAACTAAAAAATAATGATATGAAATTTGATGAGTTTTTTAAAAAGATATCAGAAATCAGAAAAGAGAATTCAAATAAAAAAATACTTATATTCTCTTTCTTTGCAGATACGGTTAAGTATCTAGAAGAAAAGCTTTCTGTTGAAGGGTCAGATTTTAATATAGCTAATACAGCTTTTGTATCTGGTAAAAATAAAAAAGATGCACTCAGATCAGCGGAAAGATTCGCCCCCATTGCAAAGCAGGTTGATATAGACAAAAAAGATGAGCTGACATATTTGTTTACAACTGATGTTTTAGCTGAGGGTCAAAACTTGCAAGATTGTGGATTAATTATAAACTATGATCTACATTGGAACCCTGTTCGTATGATACAGCGTAACGGTCGTATAAATAGACTTGGATCAACACATACAGAAGTTAGCATCATAAATATGAAACCTCACGAACATTTGGATAGATATTTAAAACTATTTAAATCTCTTCAAGATAAAATAGAAATCATAAATCAAACAATAGGAAGTGATGCTTCGGTACTAGGTGAGATAGAAAACCCACTTGATTATACAGGTGTATATGACAACGATGAAGAAAAAGCGACTAAAGAATATCTAAAACTAGAAGATAATGCCGAGAGTTTTACGGATGATCAATTTGTAAATGATTTAAAATATTTTATGCAAAATGCTACAGCTGACGAAAAAAATAGGCTTGCCCATATACCATTAAACAAATGGGGTACAATTAGTTTTGAAAATAAAA
>JAYVSD010000003.1:0-5337 GCA_043775745.1 bacterium
TAAAGACTGGTGTCTGATTATTGTTGTTATCGGTAAAGTATATATTTTGTAAATAACCTTTGTTATAAGCTTTACTAGTAGTAGCCAGTCCATCACTTTCACTTAATTGATTACCTTGCCTATCATAGGCATAGCTCATAGTTGTAGTTGGCGACCAATAAACATTATTTACAATTGTATTTATTTTAGATACATTACCATTGATATCATATACATAGCTCTTTACTACTCCATCACTAGAGGTGGCCACGCATAATCTGCCTAGACCGTATGCACAATTATCATATGCATATTGATTGAGGGTGGTGGTTGAATAAATATATGTGGTGGTAGCTACCAAGCTAGTCGAAGTACCCACTTGTACTAATATATATGTAGTGGTAGGCACAGAAGAAATAGCTATGTCGCTAATTTTCCTGCCTAGCATATCATAATTAGATCTTACTTTTACTTTATCAGCATTGATACTTTCTATATATTCACCTAGCATCCCATAGTTGATAGTGGTACTAGCTGTACTGGTAGCACCTGTATGAGTGAGCTCATCTTTTAGTTTCCTACCCAGCATGTCATATGATATATTCCTTATACCATTGTCGGCATCATTGATAGAGACTAGATTGCCAGATAGATCATAAGTATAATTAGTGTTATATGTTTGCCCTTGATTATTTTCTGTTACTTTTACCAATTGCGCATCTTTATTATATGCATACCCAGTCTGATGATTGGCTTTATCTATCACTATTTTAGTGCGAGGTGTATAGTTTATAGAGTCCATACCGATGGCGGTCTGAGTAGTGAGCAGCCGTCCAAAAGAGTCATAGGTGTAATTTTTAAAATTATAACTAGGTAAATTAGCATTATCATCTCTCCCCAATGCTGTAGTTTGATATGGCAAAGACTCCTTGACTAGATTACCCATATTATCATATGATCTATCTGAAGTAGTATAGCCAGCATTCACATTTTCTGTCTTGACTTTTACTGCCCTGCCTACGCCATCCATATATGTAACAGAGCTGATAGTATCAGTATCACTGTTGTACTTTTTCGAGGTGATATCAGGGATATATATATCGTTATAGATATAAGAGCCTTGTAGCTGACCATTTAAACTATTAGAAATAATGCGGCCAAATCCATCATATACAGTCTGCGACACTGACCCATTAGCATCAGTGCTCTGCTTCACTGCCCCCACATTGTAATCATATACAAAATTAGATGTGTGACTTAGTGCATTGGTTATAGAAATTGGATACAGTTTATATGCATCATATGTGTAAGTGGTCGTAGCACCTCTGTTATCTACAGTCGAAAGCACATTACCTGTAAATATATCATAATTATTATTTTGTTTTAAATATGTAGTAGATGCATTGTATATATCTTTTTCTGTGAGTAAACCATTACTTATGCTAGTATCCAAATTATTATCATAGAAATATTTCTCCAGACTTAAGACATTCCCTGATATGTCTTTCACAGATTTTTGCAAAAGGAAATACCTTTTGCTATTGGTGGTGGAGCTCACATAGCTATACTCTGCTATGCGAGTCGAGCTAGCGGCATTCACATCACCATAGTCTATAGATCTAGTTAGATTTAGATTATTATCATATTCAAAACTCTGTGCTGTCGTGAATATCTGAGCACTAACTGTGTCTATTTGAGATGAGGCAGATTTTGATATTAGCGTGTTGGTAGAGCTGGCAGTATTTGGATTTACAAACTCTGTATATTCCATCAAATCTTTCTTGTTCAAAATATTATTGTTATCGTAGATCTCTTGTTTATATATTTGACCTATTTTATTTAAACCATCAGCAACTTCGTCATTACTATTTTCATTACCTTGATGATAATAGGATATGCTTTTTTGATTATTGGCTTCTGTCGTGATTACTTTACCAAAGCCTGCAAATTTAGTATCCAATTTGTTAGGTCTGGACATATACGCATCTTCGTATGAGTAAGTTCTGTTAGAGATATTGTCCAGACCATCATTGGTAGTTTGAGACTTCACAGTCCAGATCGGATAAGAGATTTTGTTTGCTATAGATCCATCAGACTTTTTGTATGACATCGAAGGGGCATAAGTGATAGCGGTATCAGCACCAAGTGAAGTCTTCACATTTGATAATAGATCAGCTTTCATACTTGAAAGTACAGCTGTATATGCTGTAGTCCCATTATTGGTGGCGGATGTGGTCAATAAGTCAGCTAGTCCGTCCCCATTCAAGTCGGCCGCAAGTACTCCATCGGCATATCTTGCACACTCTGTGATACCATCAAAATTAGTATCAGCACAAAGACTATTGTAATACGCACTCCACCAGGAGGTATACAAGGCTGAGACTGGTAGATTATAATTAGCGATAGTGCTGGTCGAACTGATCTCTATGAGAGACCTACCATTGTTGATCCACACCTTGGCATATGTCATACCTGGCTGCATTATATATTGGGTAGAATACACTCTAAACATATCATCCAAACCATCACTATTTAAATCTGCATACACATTAAAGCCTTGATTAGCGGCTTGATCTACATATTTACCAGGTGTGACTAGATTACCTTTATCATCTGTAGTATATAGATTAGAATAAGTATTATTGTTATTTGTTATTATCAAATCTGTGTTTCTATCTCCATTGGCAGCGAACTGTTGTAGACCACCCATATTTGCTGTCTCAGAGTTAGAAGGAAAGTTAATAGCGGGGTCACCTTTAGTAAAAAATAAAGTAGAAGTGGAATATAGTGTCTGATTGGTAGTCGTAGATACAGTCTGTGTAGTAGTGCCCACTTGTATCGTACTCGTAGAAGTTATAGTGATCACTTTGGTGGGGCTACCTTTATAGTTTCCCAGAGGTCCTACTATGTCTGCATATCCATCACCATCATAGTCGATAGAGAATTCTGGATATTGGACTCTTTGTCCTAAATATACTCTATTCTCTGAAAAATCAAAATCTAAATTACTATCTGGGATAGCTCTACAGTCATACCCAGGCTTACTATTAGTATCAGCATTACAATTAGTAGTTTTATCTAGCACATTTACAGTTGTAAATGTATTGTTTCCATTATTCAGATACACAGTTTTCTGTTCTCTAAAATTACCATAATAGTCCCCAAAGCTTGTCTTTCTCGCCAAGACAAAATCCATCAGACCGTCCCCATTCACATCCATTATCCTATCCATTTCTCCATCTACGCTCAAACTAGTTGTGCTGGTGGATGGCTTGGTGTATATGAATGTCGTCTCCGGTAAACTTTTTACACTGCCATCATCAGCATATCCAGTCTCGGTGATACCAGCGAGCATAGATCGCACACCATTGATGCCTGTGGTATATCTGAGTGCATAAGTCTTCTTTTTATTACCATTTACATATACATCTATACTGTTAAGTCTCTTGGTATTTAAAATACGAAAGCCTGATTGAAAGCTCTCCAGATTATCACTTCTAGCCTCCCAATTATATCTAGCTTCATATATTCCAGATGCTGTCACATTATTGGTATATGTAACATTGTTAGGATATACCATGCCATTATCTTTGGTATATGTATAATGTATATTGTTACCGAGTGCGTCCGTCGCATCTGTCAGATACCATGTATATGTTTCTGATGTAGCCGAGGCACTCTGTACTATGGAGCTAGTCTGATCAGCACCATAGACATATGTCATACCTTGATTATCTTTGACTGTCCAAGTATTATTTATCAATTGTAACTCTGTCCTACTATTATCATTTTGTTTGGCATAAAAGTTAGAAGTAGATGTGGACTTTATCAAATCACCATATTTATTAGTAGTGAAATCGTTTGCACCATACATGTTCTCTATACCTTTCAGGTTAAGCCTCTGTATATATGGCACAGAAAGTGAAAAGCCATAACCTACATAGTTCTGATTATTTTCAATTTGAGAATTGTATGACACACTCAGGTCAGGTGTCATACCAGAGCGTCCTGCTGGTATTTTAAAGTTATATTCATATTGCAAAGCCCCCGTATTGCCTGCCATTTTGGGTACACCCGGAGATTTGAGTGTCTCACCACTGGATCCATTTATATTTTGATCATAATAAAGAGGGGCAGCATGAGCTAGATTTACACCAAACATAATTATATACACGGATATCGTCACAGTAAGTAATTTAAATCCGTAAAGACCACTTTGTGGCTGTATTTTCATATATTTATGTTAAATTTGTGTTGGCTCTACACTAACATATTTAAATATATAAAGCAAACTTGACAAACCTACTTTGTGTGCCTATCGGGATTTGAACCCGATCTAAGGGTTCCACAAACCCTTGTGCTAACCATTACACTATAGGCACCATATTATTCGCACTTGTGCCCGAGACTGGATTTGAACCAGCATGAGTTGCCTCGCTACCTCCTCAAGGTAGTGCGTCTACCAATTTCGCCACCCGGGCATATATATTCACAGAACTCGAACCTACTTTATAGTCTATCATGCCCAGCACTAAATTGGTAGACGCACGTAGTGCGCAAGAAGTCTTTTGCCAATTTCGCCACCCGGGCATATGTTATGTGTTTTATTCTGCTGTCGCATGCTCTACTTCGACAGCAGTCACATCCTCCTTGTTTACAATTGATCTTTTGGTATCGTTTTTCATCTTGCGTCTGACATCTTTCTTAGCTTTATCTCTGACATAGTATAGCTTACTCTTCCTAGTCCTAGCATGCCTTACTATCTCTATCTTATCTATACTGTCAGAAAACAGTGGATATATACGCTCCACACCTACACCACTAGCGACTTTACGCACTGTAAAAGTCGCCCCTATCTCTGTGCCATGCTTACGCGCGAGCACCATACCCTCAAAAGCTTGTAGGCGGATCTTGCCATCTGTCTCTTTAATTTTGTTCCACACACGCACTACGTCACCACTGGCAAAGTCCAAAGCTTTTCTGCTCTCTTGATTTACTGTTGTTAGATTTCTCATAGTTATTATACTTTAGCATAATTTCTTAATTTTTTCAAGTACCTCTTTCATGTCCTCTGGCATAGACGATTCTACATGTACTTTTTGATCAGGCATAGTGATAAAGTCTAGTGATTTTGCATGTAGCATCTGTCTAGATGCCATAGCAGCAGACTCACGAGATCCATATAGCTGATCACCCACGATAGGATGTCTGATAGAGCGTAGATGTACGCGTATCTGATGAGTGCGACCGGTGAGAGGCAAACATTCTAGCACTGTATAGCCTCCGGCACATCTGATACGCTCTATTACTTTGTATCTAGTGATAGCATCTCTTAATTCCCCTCTATAGTCTTTTGTA
>JAYVSD010000004.1:0-2826 GCA_043775745.1 bacterium
TTACAAGTGTCAGGTGCCCACAGTCCGCGGTACTCATGCTCAGCTATCTTTTGGGCTGCCTTAAAGGCACTTTGATACTTGTATGGATTACTCTTTTCATGTGTGTATTCAAAAGCATAGCCATCGGCTATCATCATTTTGTTTAGCATTCGACCATCTTGGAGATAAGCATAAGCAAGTATACGATCGTACTTATCTGTGTTACCTTGTGTGTCATCATATTCTAGCTGCACATATTGATTATCCGCTATATCTTTCATATGTTTGCTCGCCTCTTTACCATAGCATTGAACTGGTCTCCTTGGATCTACGGTCTCTGGGGTATTGATGCCTATGAGTCTCAACTTTTTATCTACTCCGTCTATACTCAACACCAAAGTGTCACCATCCACCACACGAGACACACTGTAAAAGTCAGTTTTATCTTTCTCGCCACCTAGTGCAGCGGTATTTATATTTGGTAAATTTTGATATAAGTTGAAATGTGAAATAGAAAATATAAAAGCCAAAACCAAAAATCCGATTAGTACTTTGATCAATTTGGGTGTATCGTGTGATATTGACATATGTTTATATATTTTGTTACAATTAAGTTATTGAGAGGCTTCCTCTCTTGCCGCAAGGCCAAACAGCTCCGAAAGGAGCTGTTATACTTTTTTACCATATATTTCAGTTCCTATATTTTGTCCCACACTACACCACCATACTTCTCTTTCTTTTGGATGACTAAAATCTTTTCTACTATTCAGTTTCTGTTTCTTTAAATTCCATTTATTAAAATCTTGCATGTATATATATTATATCACATCAACACACCTTTACTCCTCTATATCTTTTCCACAAAGTATAAGTGCCATAACCTAGCAACAACACTCCCACCATACCTATCTCTGCTCCATGGAGTGGTAATACCACACCGCCAAAAAGACTGAGGATAAAAGAAATAGCAACTGCCCCACAAGATGCACAACCTAGGCCTAATATGGCTAACATAGCACCAAACAGGCTTTTACTTTTATCATATTTTAAAATTATTTCACCACGCTCTTTATAATAAACCCAAATCAGACTTATATTAAAAGCTAAAAGTATACATACCAAAACAAATATAATCCCAGTTAAAATAGTAAAAGTATACTTGAGATCCCAGAGAGTTTGATACAAATCTACTGGATTCATCCCTATCATATATCCTTCTTTAATAAAAGACCAATTTTGTATAAATAATATTAGATGGCTTACTACTAGTAAATTGCTAATAAAGATTTTAATTAAATTTTTATGCATTATTAAAGTATTATAACATAGATTGCTAAATTAGGAACACAAAAAGCGCTGGGAGAGAGCGCTTTTTGTGTTTACCAAGGGGTTGTTTGAAATTAAGTATAAAACGTAATTCGTACCGAGGGCCTTGTGCCCTTACACATATTTTAATATATTAAAAATTTTTTACTAGTACTTTATCCCCATCTAATAGACTGGAGTGATCTCCTCACCTACTCTTTTCTTTTCTATATATCTTTCTAGTGTAGAGAGCTCTGCCTCTACCGCTTCCTCCCAGCCTATGCCATTGATCTTTGCATTACGTTTGGCCATGAAGTTGACATAGGTAGGATAGATGAGATCAGGATTGACTGATAGTATGCGATACAGCACTACCTGATCCTCGATAGATAGACGAGCTATACCCAACTCAAAAGCGCGTATCTCTTCGTACGTCATGTCTGTACTATAAAATAGATCTTTGAGTTGTTTAAGTATTTGCATATGTATACATTATCAGATATTTGACTTATAGTCAATGAGTGGCAAAAGTATTAGAAAGTTGAGTTAAGACTCTTGTAACAAACTCAGGATTTTGAAAAAATAAAGGATCATTCACTGCTTCTACACCGTATCGGTTTTCTAGGATTAAATTCATTTCTACCGATGACATATCCACCACTCTGGGTCCACCTTCTGCACCACCATTTGTAACATTCTCATTTCTATAATTTAATCCAGATGTACGATTGAATGCTTGATGTATGCTCATGTGTTTATAATTATTTTATTTAATATATTACTGCTCTAACTTATATATAAGTATACTCCCAAAAATCGATTGGTGCAAATCACATTCCTGTGTTATAATGTGGATAACAAAAATATTTTGGTGGATCGTCTAAAGGTAGGACAGCAGCCTTTGAAGCTGCGTATCTAGGTTCGATTCCTAGTCCACCAGCCAAGTTGGTTGATCTTATTTGTTTTTATAACGATATTATAACATTTTTTGTATCAAAATTATCTACTCACTTCTCGCACTTTTTAAGTTGAATTCAACCTTGAGCAAGTTGATATTTTATGGTATAGTATAAAAGTCTTGGGAATAATCCCAAGCGTGATCTTTAACAACTTAAAGAGCCTTATTATGAGCCCCAGTCAACAATATCCTCAGACCGCTGAAGACTTTAATCGTGTCACTGGTGAGTTTCAGGAAACTGAAGCTTACAGAGCTCCGCTTCTCTTTTCAGTCGGCGGTCGTGTCGTTACCAAAAACGGAACACTGGCCTCGGTTCGCTACCCAGTTGTGAATGGTCCAGGCCAGAATGCGGGTACTGCTGCTATCCTGATGAAGGTTCTCGGCATCACCGCCGAAGGTGTGCAGAATGCAGTGATCTCAAGCGAACAAATTGCTGAAATCCTGCGCTATTACGCACCATTCAGAAATGATGGCAAATATCACGCAAACATTGAAGCCCTGAAAGGTGCTTCCAACACAAGCGAGGGTGTGATCGCATCATTTATCTTTGAAGATGTCGCGCCGCAAGGTGTCGAGGACAGCAC
>JAYVSD010000005.1:0-2003 GCA_043775745.1 bacterium
CCTCCGCGAGGTACAGATAGTACACCTACCCATGATGGTGAAAAGGTGTGAGTAGATCCAAAAGACACTACTGTGAGTTTTAGATTTGCATCTGTGCTAGTAGCAAATGTCTGAGTGCTAGAATTGAGACCATTTAAAAGAGATATGACAGTACTAGAAGAAGAAAGAGTGACCCAATTTAGATTACCTGCTCCATCGGTCTGTAGAGACTGACTAGCTGCACCTATCACACTGGGGAGTGTCCATAGTATATTAGAAGAAATAGAATCAGGTGCGCGGAAACCTACGGTCTCGGTGCCATTGGCTGCTAGCTCCATCCATTGCATGAGTCCAGTCGCACCTGCAATAGTGCCTACTGGTCTGATGGATGTGATCTGTGGGAAGCAATATGTGTCCAGAGGCCCACAAGGTGTAGCCGAGAGACCCGGGTCCGTGATGACGGAGCTAAAGGGTGCTGTAGGTGCAGCGGCTGCGGCCTCGGGTATGAAAGCCACGGTTGCAAATTGACTCACCAGCATCATAGTAACCAATAAGGCAGAAAACCCTTTCTTTACAGACGCTTTTAACACTATTTCAATATTCATAAATTTTATAATTGTACTATTTCTTCTTTTAATAAGGGCACCAATACCTACAATTATATTATGAATACAAGTCTATGCAATATCTTTGTAATAAAGAATGTGGATAAGCCAAGCATGACTTGCGAGCGATTCGCAGACATTATTTATTTATTTGGAGCCAATGTCCGGGATCGAACCGGAGACCTCATCCTTACCATGGATGTGCTCTACCAACTGAGCTACATTGGCTTGTATCGAGCACTACTCTGATCTACAAGCTTATATATTATATCAAACTTTATAATTTCTTCCAAATCTCTGGGTCATTATTCCCGTCAACTTTAAAGATGGCTACTCCTCCCACTTTATAGAGCTTGGCTATATTTACTTTGTCTGATATTGCATTCGCATCTGAGTACCAAATCAAATATTTATGATTGATACCATTTTTACTCTCTGTATATGTATAGGACAATTCACCAGCACTATTTCTCTCTGGCTTTATATTTAACTCTTTGGCTTTTTGATCGGCAAAATACCAATTCATAGAGCCTATAAACTTATACTTAATACTACCATCAATATTAGCTATCACTTCATATTTGTTACCATAGGTGGGCACCCCTATCACTATCTTTTTCCATTTAAAGTCCCACATAGCCATAGTGATAACTTTTTCTACCCAGTCTATATCGGCGACAGGTTTATAAAAGCCAACTTTACTCTTTTGTGAGACCAGCGTCTGATCGCTATTCATTTGATCATAAGCCATAAATCTCACCTGATCACAGCTAGACGCTATAGCTTTGAAGTCATTACTATATTCTATCTTCTTTAACAGTTCTGGGGTGACTGTAGCATATCTACTCTCTATCGGTATACGACTTTCTAGAGTACAGATGAGTAATTTCTTTTGTTTATGCAAAGCTTTGCCCGCTTCTTTGATAAAGGCCGTAAAGTCTACCCTAGTCTCAGCACTTTTACCCTCAAAGTCTATATCTATGCCATCTACCTTGTATTTTTGTATCTCTTTGAGAGCGTCAGAGATAATCACAGCACGTAGCTCTGGGTCCGCGAGTGTAGTCTCCATCGCTTTTTGATCTGTCCACAGTATGGTCGGTATTATCAGTTTTTTCTTTTCTTTGGCAACTTTTAAAAGTTTAGAAAAGGGCTCACTATCCATCTTGAGCTTGTCTTGTAGCACACCAGTCTCATTAACTTCATAAGCAAAGGGAGAGACTATGTCTATCTTATCTATATGTTTGATCGCCTCCTCTACCGCTTGATCACCTTTCCAATACGGTATCCACGCTGAGACTGTGTAATCTTTGATTTTTGGCAAAGTAGAGACAGATGCTTGTTTTTTTGTAGCAGCAAAAGAAGACAGTATAGAAGTTGCCAAAATTATGTTTATTATAATTTTATTTATTTTCATCTTTT
>JAYVSD010000006.1:0-2577 GCA_043775745.1 bacterium
GTTTATTTATTTACATATATACTATACATATTAATAAATAAACTATCTGGATAAAGTATAGTAAAAAAAGAATTAAAGTGATATAATAATATACATGAAAAAAGCTAGGGGATTTACTCTTATAGAATTACTAGTAGTAGTATCTATAGTGGGTACATTGAGCTCTATTATTATGGCGCCTTTTAATGAATCCAGGAAAAAGAGTCGTGACTCCAAAAGAATATCTGAAATAAAATCTATAGAATCAGCTTTAAGCATATATGCGGACGATCATTCTGGCTGCTATCCAGATGGTAGCAGTTATACAAATGATGAAAATTCTATTTCATCATTTAATTATAAATATCTTTCTAAGACATTGTACAGTAAAATACTGAATCAAAATCAAAACATGACTATAACACCCTGGACAGCTAATCAACCATATAATTATAGAGCTTTTGGAGATTACCTTATGTGTCCTCAAAGCGCTGGAGGTTTTAGATATTATCCATCATATCAGCTTTTTGTAGAATTAGAAACTAAATCAGACATTTTAAATAGTGACCAAGATAATGACTTTACTTTTTATGGTTCTACTTATAATGGTTTTATTTCTAATCCTACCCATACTGGTCTCAATTTATCAGACTTTTATGATTGCGGTAGTGTGTATGTAGTTATAGATCCCTGTAATCTAAAAACGACAAATCTAAACACTAGTCGTGAAGTATGTATTAACGACACTGTAGGTGATTTTGACTGTGTCTATGAATTAAGTGGAGGAGCTCCCAGTAGTCCTATATATCAAATGCCTTTAAAATTTGGAGTACCTCTTCCTCCTGTAGAAGTTAATTAAAATACAAAAAGCCAAATTTGTTTGGCTTTTTGTATTTATTTATGTTTATTTCTTTTAAATTACTATTATTGTTGCATATTGCCACCCTGCATCATTGGACGACTTAGCTTTCCATCATCACGACCACCATATACTGGTGTACCACTAGCATGCATCATACCATCTTGTCTCATACTGTCTCTTATGTTAGGATTTTTCCCTGGCTCTTCGCATGGTGCTCTCATTTTTATCATAGTGCTAGTCGCGACTATACCGCTAGCCTGCACTCCTTGTTTAATCTGAAATTTCTTTAGGGCTTTAAAAGTCATAGGGCCAAAATATCCAGTGCTGGTTCCAGAAAGGAAGCCTTCACTTATAAGTCTAACCTGTAGCATCTTGATCATGTCCTGCCTACCATTCCTTTTACCATCACCTAGTTTGAGCACTGGCATATACATTTTATCAATACTGGTTGTTGGCATAGTGCCAGTCCCTGTAGGACGAGGCGTATCACCCCCCATCATTCCATCTACATGTACCATACAATCAAAATCCTGACTGTGCATAGGCATACCTTTCATTTTTTCGCCATGATCCTTTCTGTTACCCAATACAGGTGTGCCGCTAGCATGGAAAACATCACCACCTTGCATACCATCATTCATATTTCTCCCAGGCTCTTCACACGGAGCTCTCATTTTTATCATGCCATTATTACCGATAGATTTATCAACACCATCTACATGTACCATACAATCAAAATCAGGGGGCTTAACTGCTAAAGATGAGCTTACCATGGCCATCATCATGGCTGATATTAATATTTTATTTTTCATATACTTGTATTATATCATTTATGGAAATAAAATAATAGACTTATACACAGTCGTGTGGGTAATTTTGACTGTATAATTAAAGTCATGATTTATTGTCTTGTAGCAACCACTCACTTTTTCTCTTAAAAAGGAAGCCAAAAACTGCTTTGAATATAAATATAGGGGCTATAAGTGGGTAGAGAAAATAATACATAGCTAGATGTCTCCATAGAGGTCTATCATCTTTGGCTATTTGCTTGGATGTAAAGATGACAAAAGCTAATACTGTAAGGGTAAAAACTTCTAAAAAAAACATCATATCAGTATTAACAAAAAACCAATCTATATGCCATTGCCACTTGACTCCTACTATAGAAAGCTCTAAATACTTTTTGTACATATGTGAGACTATCTGATATAGTGCATAGGTGATAGCAAAAACTATATAAAATATAAAAGTCGCCGCAACTGGCAAAGTAAATAATCCAAAGTGACCATACTTCTTTTTAAAAAACATCTCTCTGTAGTCCCAAGCATTATCCATGAAACCCCTCATCCATCTTACTCTCTGTCTGATGAGACCTCTCAATGTGTCTGGCCCCAAGGTATACACATAGGCTCTGTGAGCATTTACTATACGATAATTATGTTTATGCATGCGCATAGTCATCTCCAGATCTTCAGCATTATGAGCTGGCTTATAATACCCAAGTTCATCAAACACAGACTTACGAAATATAGAAAAAGGACCTGGTACCACTTGTATGGCGTCTATATTACTATAGCTTTTCTTCCAAAAGATAGAGAGTAGGTACTCAATGCGTTGTATTTTATGTATCCAAGTTGATGTATCTTTAATCTGCATACATGAAGCTAGACCTTTTATGGTTTTATCTTTAAAATATTGGGAGGCTATGGCTAGAGCATGAATATCCAAGTATGAAT
>JAYVSD010000007.1:0-7779 GCA_043775745.1 bacterium
GAGGACGAAGCAAGTCCACAAGTAGTACCAAAGGTTAGATTACTAACTATGCCATTATACTTACCAGTAGCATCATTAGCATTGTTTGTCATCGGCCAATAAGCAATAGTACTCGAGGCTACTGGCGCACTATCTACATTACCATAGACAATCTGTGTAGTAGTAGAGACTACTGGAGACTGTATGATGCCTTTATATGTCATCCATAACTCCTCCATAGCAACAGAGGAAGGTACAAAGCCACTCATATACCCTACGATAGACTTGAAGTTAGTAATTCTCGCTTGTTTATCACATTCTGTAGTGGAGGCCACGGTAGCACAGTACTCTGTCGTAGTAGCTGCGAATACCTTGGCTATATCATATGGAGTTTTGAGTGTGGTCTTCTTCAATTCTGTATATGTATCCTCAGATATATAAGTAGTAGTAGTGGTACCAGTATCTACACTCACTTGCTCTTTGACTTTGCCATAATAGTTGGCGAGAGGTGTGTCGATAATATTTTTACTAATTAAAGTAGTGGTAGTGCTAGAGGTCACAAATGCAATGTATCTAATATTGTCTGTCAAAATTTGTCTCTGTAGAGACGTATATGCCATGAGATTATAATTACTGGTATTATAGTTTTCTTGTGGGCCAGAGAGCCTATACTCCATTGAATTTTTAATCAATAGATTAGTATTGATATCTCCTTTTACATTTTTATCAATGACTGAAGATATATCCAGAGACATAGAAGAGTAGTCAGGAGAATTCATAAAACTAGCAGGATATTTCTCTATATAATCAGACTGTCCATTATAAGGCCAATATGGTATTGGAAACTGAATGCTATCGACTCTTCCGACTGGCATCTCGCCATACATAGCTACAAATCCTGGTCTCATTGTAAGTATATATTTGGTGCTACTGGTGCCGAGAGTATTTGAAATAGGCAAATTAAAAGGATTAGCGCGTATATAACACCTTACATTAATACCTGACCCATACCAGCTACCACTGTATGTATTACAATCATCAGAGAATTTCTCATAACGACCATACTGATTAAAGTAGCTAGCTGCAACTATATATCCACTCACATCGAACACTGCATTTTCTGTATACGAATCGATAAACTTTGGTATAGACCCCAAGCCGATATACACAAAATATAATTCACGAGCGGCGGTGTCAGACAAAGTTACTCCTTTATCATAATAGACTATAGACTTGATAGCATACATAATCTCCGTGGAGGAGGCGTTAGAAAGTGTGTAACTACTACATGAGGCCATAGATATAACTTGAGTACTCAATATACAAAGTCTATCAAGAGTGGCTAGATAATTCTCAAAAGTATTCTGATCGATACCAATAGAAGATAGCTCAGCGTAAGTAGTTTGGGTTACATAATACGGAAACGTGTTCACATATTGGAGACGTGGCTCGACTAATAGTCTAGAAGCATACTTGTCATAATAAACTTTGTCTGGAGAAGTTGTGGCTGTACTAGTCGCAGTCGTAGTCGTAGTCGCAGTGGTAATCAATTGTGTACTAGTCGCACCCGTCACCGATACAAAGCTACTCTTCTCTTTGCTACCCACTATGCCATACCTGTAAGAGATATAATCATCATAATTAGCCGGTGCCTTGGCCATATTGATAGCTACTAGATACATTTCATTTAAAGCTTGATCTGATAGTCTGATACCATTCTCTAGTGAATACTTACCATATACAGTCTGTAGACATGGGGCTATTCCCGCCCCTGAAGGGATGGATAAAGATGAGTCATAGCCACATGAGTACTTCATCACTTTCTTCACATTGATATTGTCCAGTAATGAGATCTGGGCGAGTGAGGCATAGGTAGAGGTCGAGACTAATGGTACATTATTGTAGTCAAAAGTCATAGTAGCCACCTGACCTGTCAAAGTATAATTGATGTAGTCACTCATAATAGTACTATTTATTACATATGATGTAGTCGTAGACCTCAATACACTACTTGTGCTGAGTGTAGTGTATACAGATAATGAGTTAGGAATACCCGCTATACCTTTGGCTACCAACATCACATCATTGAGTAAAGAATTAGTAACAGTACTAGTACCTAATACTGAGAGTGAGCTTGAAGCAAGTGTCATCGCTACCAACTGCTCAGTAGTGCTAGCGACACAAACAGATCTCGATATGGCAGGAGCTGCGCTACAATATTTGGCTGTAAAAGGTGAGACATAATAAGAATTAACTAAAGTATAGAGCTTATTATTATCAAGTAAAGATAAACTATTGAGGGTATTATATGTCGAAGTTGAAACATAATATGATGATGTAGTAGCCATTGCATTATATCCTGAGAGCAGTCCATTATCGGTGAAGTATGCATTGGTAGATGAAGCTGTAAGATTACGCTTCATATCTATGATCTTATTAGCTATCACTGTACGTTTGATACGTTCACCACTATCATCATAATTATAATATTCTACCCCATCAGTAGTGCTTGCTTGCACTAGCTGATTCATATTATTCCAATAATACTTACTATTACCGGATTGTGTCCTATTGCCTTGTATATCATAGGCCAAGTGAGTATCACCTATAGCAGTCACGGCATTGGGATTCTGATAGCCATCCATACTATAATTATATTTCACTCCATTCTCGCTCGTAATATTACCTATAGCATCATAATTCCATGCAAGTGATGATGTAGCCAATCCATCATATTGTGCTATAGATGAGGTCAGGCGACCAAGTCCGTCATAAGCAAAACTTTGATTGTAATTATGATTTACACCTTTAATATCTTTAATAGTAGTAGCAATAGATCTGGGTGCATAATTATCAGGATAGCTCATGGTATCACTATACAATGTGATACCATTAGGCTCTTTACTCATATCACAACCATTAGTGTTATAGATATATGAGCTAGATGAAAGTTTGGGTGCCATAGATCCCATATCATTCACTGTCGTATAAGTATTACACATCTGTACCCCATTCGCATATCTCATGGATTGTAATCCACCCCAACTATTCCATTCTGTACCCGTAACTATAGGATTGGACTTACCATTTGGATCTGTGTAGGTCACAGTGGTCTGCCTACCGAGCATATTATATGTATAAGTTATCTTGCCTCCATCAGGGTTGATAAGTGTTACCAGTCTATTCATATCATCATATACATATGATCTTTGGAAATTTTTACCATCCATATACCAACTCTCACTACCAAGCAATCCAAAAGGAGTATAACTAAGAGTGGTAGAGCTATTGTTTCTATCAATTCGACATGGTGTAACATACACATAATTACAAGAGTCATATGAGTAAGAATAAGTAGTAGTAGCAAGAGTATTCTTGTCATATACATTTCTACTCACCAATCTATCTATATTATCATAGGTATAAATCTCAGTACCCAAGGCTCCCACCTTCTGAGACAGACGCCCCAGATTATCATATTTGAGACTGTAGGCTGTATAAGTACTATCATAGGGACTATGTGCATCTTCAATATATGTGGGGAGTCCATTACTAATATAATCAAAGTTCCTGACATTACCATTGGCATCCGTGATACGAGTCAGCTTACCTAGTACATTATATGTATAATTGGTTGTCTGTGAGATATCATTATTGTATTCGACTACTTGAGTGAGATTACCGCGAGTATCATAATTATATTTCTTCTTGTGTACAGTCTTGGCATTATCGCTTGCATATACACTTTTACCATCATATATATATGAGACTACGCTATCACCACTTTTACTATTTATAACTCTACCTAGACTATCATAGTTATATATAGTTTCGCCATTTAGAGGAGACTCTCTGGTATATCCATAACCATAACTTTCAAAGGGCATACTTTTACTTATTATCTGTGAGAGATTATTGTATTTAGTGATTAAGGTCTCAAAGAGTTCTGGTGACTTCTCTACTTTACTCTCTATTTCTCTTCCCCATGCGTCATAGGCTATCATACTACGAATAGTAGTACTGAGTCCCACTTTACTATTATATATATTGAATCCAACTCCAGTATACACATATGAATTAGTAATCTGATCGGTCATAGTGTTGAGAGTTGATTTGGTATAGCTTTTGGTCACTCTACCTAGTCCATCATATTCCTTCACTGCAGTGATACCGTCTGGTCCTTTGGTCTCTTTGGCTACAAGTAGATATGGATCATAAGTGATGATACTAGACTTACCATTAGTGTCAGTGATAGATATTGGCAGTAAATAGTTAGAATCATAAATGTAAGTTGTGTTTCTACCTCGTATATCTGTCTGCTTGACTACATTACCAGTAGCATCATAGGAGTAAAAGTTCTTGTAAGTGTTAACATAAGCACTACCATCACTATTATACACTGTCTGGCTCTCGCTAGTCTTCGCCCCATAAGTGGCTAGTCCTTGAGGTAATCCATCGTAGGTATAGTTAGTAGTACCGAGTAGCTTACCCACCATGTCCATGGACTCCTTCTTTACTAGTCTCTGTGGGCGACTGTTGGTATATTCGTAATTAGTAATAATCTCATCTCCACCTTTGTCTGCAATCGTGGAGGAAGCGAAGTTGGTAAAATTATTAATCTCACCATAGTCATATGAGGTCTTGATCAGCCTTCTGGCTTCATCATATACATATCTACTACCAATAGAAGTGTATGTGCCATCATTGTTATATATATTACTTACCTTACTATCAATATATGTAAAAGTGGAAGAGGCGGCGGAGTAAGTCTTGTACAATGTATAGTCACTAGTCTTTAGTACCGGACTAGCAGTATTACTAATATCATATACATCCGATCTATACATACGACCTATATTGTCATAGCTATCCCCCTTCTCTCCATTTACTGAGCTATCGCCATTACCTTGATGATAATATGAGACACTCTTCGTCTTCCCCTCCAAGACTTCTACTTTACCGAATCCTGCAAATCGATGATCACGAGGATTATTAGCATCGAAGTAAACTTGTCCATCTTTGAAATTATATGTGACTACATGATTATTCTGATCAGTGCTTAATGCGTTAGTGCTTAGCTTGTCAGTCACTGTACTCACCACATACATTGGTATGGGTAGTTGAGGATTAGATGGATTAGGACCTAATGCATCAGCGGTAGTCCATTTATAATCTATACTACTCTGTGCACCGAGTGGACTATTGATATTTTTGAGCACATCCTGCTTCTTAGTCACATTCTGAGCTCCGTCATAGTCAGTGGTGCCATCGCCGTTTTGATCGTATTCCTTTACTCCCAGATAGATATAATTATGGGCTTCTGGTCTAATTGAATATTTAACAAGATAATCTGGAGTTTTGACTGTAGGAGATTCAACAAAGTTAGTACCAGTATTGATATACACCTTGTTCACTTGTTGTATAGTCGGGAATACTGTAAAGTTAGCACTATTTAGATTATTTACATATGTAGATGAGTAAGATCTTACAATATCTACCAATCCATCATTATTAATGTCCTGGAACCTTACACCATTATCAAAGCCTTCATTAGGAATACTAGCATACCAAAACATACTGCTACTAGCTTCGTATCCTTTACCATTATTGAAATATATTGAATATAGTGTATTAGTAGCCGTGCTTGTCTTAGATACTTTATCAAGTAGACCATCACCATTCATGTCTATGAGCTGGTCATTGTTTACATCTACAGCAAAATTACTTGGACCATATGGGAATTTATTATTTGCATTGTTGATACCTACTCCCCACCCAGAAGCTGGATCGTTATATATTAAATCATCAAAGCCGTCTGCGTTTACATCAGCCACTTGGTGACGAGCTATCGCACCTTGCTCTATACCATTATTAACCATCGAAGATAGTATTGGAGATACCAAACCGCTAGGCATAGCGCTCGCAGTGCTAAAGTTATTACTATAAGGCACAACGGCAGTAACGGCGTAGTCTCCATTTTTGTTATATGCAAAATTAACGTTAAATTGATAACCACCCCAAAATCCATATTGTACCAACCAGCTGTCTATTAAATCTTTCTTGAAATCTCCATCTATATCTGCTACTGCAGGTGGCAATAGACTACCAGTGCCACTCATAAATGGTGGAGCCACAAACTCATTTATACCATCACCATTTTTGTCTGTCACAATTCCACTTCCAGTATATGGGGCGTAATTTAAACCGATGCTATATGGTGCAGCCAAGTAATTACTGCTGCCGCTAAAACTCACATCACTCCTCTCATACTCAAATGTCGTAGGTGGTAAAGTAGTCCAGTCACCGTTCGTACCCAAGTGCTTCTCTTCTATTTTATTCAAAAGTGACCTAGTACCGTTGGATCCCGTAGTATAGCCAAGTGAGTAGTAACCTACATCCTTACCATTACTATTGATTCTGATATATGCTAGCCTTTTGGTATCGTAAAGCGGGAAAGCATATTTGTATGATACTGACTTGTCAGCCTTGTCCTCATAATTAAAATATATAGTATGCAATGGACGAGCGAGAGCGTGGTCGGTGTATGATATAGAAGATATAAGTACATTTGGTGCCATGGCTGTGCTAGTACTATTAGTTGTATTGTCCTTCTTGTAATTATAGATTATACCATTACCAAATTTATCTCTCATCTCATGTATATAGAAGCGCGCGACTTTACTTCTATCATTAGTTTGTAATCTTGTATCATCCGTATCACCGAAATAGTACACATTACCATCCCTATCCTTCATAGTCCATGAAGACCCATTCCAGGTGTATTGTGCATACGAGCCATCATCTACCTTTTGATAATAATTGTATTTGTCTTTACTAATTATCTCACCGTGCAGTGAGGAGACGAAGTAATTATCAGTATATATCTTGTCTACTCCTGTCCTATTTGCTCTCTCTATATATGGCAGATTCATAGTCCAGCCATAGCCGATTGTAGTATTGTCAGTGTTTTGGGAATTGTAATTAAGTGAGAGATTAGGTGCTACACCGTTACGTCCAGCTGGTACACTTATTGGATAGGAGTAAGTGAAAGCACCTGTAGACTGATCCACCCCACTTGCTCCTTGCATTTGTAATCTATTAGCCTTGTTAGACACCGGATCCATAGAGGCAGACGATCCGACAGAGTTGCTAGCTGTGGTGGCTGCTTCTACTGCGATCGGAGTTGAGATATTAATTACATTGGCCACTAATAATGTAAAGGCTATACTGCGTAGCTGTGTAATTATTTTCATATATATAAATATGCCAATACTACTCCTTTTCTGGAAGAAAAGCAAATTTGACAAACTATAATTTATATTTTATTTTACAGCCCCTATTTGTCATTATCATCAACTCGCCTATCAATTGGCTCCGAGTGTGGGACGATGTGCGAATCGCTGTGATAGAGGAAAATAGTCTTTAATTTACTTGGAGTATCTTTAACATACGGTGTTCTATAGTTAAAGTTGAGGGCTTAACTTTAACTAAGAAAGATTATTTCATTTAACTCCTTGTATGTTTCCGTTTCTGAAGTAATATATTTAGCAAGTTCCATCTTAAATTCATCAACACTGCCAGTATATTTACATTGATCTTTAAGTGATCCTTGAATCGCTTTTGCACTCTCAGTTGTTTCGTCGCTTAATAACGAAGTTATATTTCCAACATCTATATTATTTTCAGTACAATATTTGTTTATAATTTCTTTACATAATAAGTAATTTTCAATCTCTTTTCTTTTTAAGAACTTTTGATTTGGTTTTTCGTTAATAATTACAGCAATTTGTTCTTCAGTAG
>JAYVSD010000008.1:0-2541 GCA_043775745.1 bacterium
TCATATTTGTGACCAATAATTTCTTTTTCTTGATTTACTATGTAGCACTTATATATTTGCCGGCACATAATCATACCAATTTGAAAACTGGCACAGTACACAAATTCATAGTGTACGCCCTATTAGTTATAGCCTTTATACTTTTATCTACCAAGTTTTTCTCTATCAATGCTATTAACAAGTCCGTATTTCAATACAAACAAGATGCAGATATAAACAAATTTGTATCCAGCATGAATTTCGCTAATCGTCTGTACCCGAGTAGTTTAGTAAATATACTCAAATCACAAGCATATTTGCAATTAGCTACAGATCTATATATCAAAACTGACAAAGACAAAAGAGATGCAAACTTTATGACCAAGTTTAGAGATTATGTCAATATGGCCATAGTGGAGTCAAGTATCAATATAGATAAAACTAAAAATGAACCTAGCGCTTATGTTCTCAGAGCTTCAGCTTATGAGATGTCTGCAATATATGACCCTAATACCTATTACCCTTTAGCTCAGTCAGACTATAAAAAAGCGATACAATTAGACCCCAATAACCCTGACATTATACTATCTTTGTCTAAATTAGAATATGCCAAAGGTGCCAGAGAGGAGTCAGCCAATCTCATAGATAGATCTCTAAATCTAAAACCCAACTATATACAAGCCTATTATACCTTGGCTGATATTTTGGAAGGTGAAAACCAAAGAGAGAAAAAGGCTTATGTCTTACAAGAGGCCCTCAAGGCTAATCCTCAAAATCAAAATATAGTTTATTATCTAGCACAAGAGTATTATAAATTAGGTCTCTATGATGACTATCAAAAATTAATGTCAGACTTAATTACTCTAAATCCAAATCTAAAAGTTTTAAAAGATCAATTAGATAAAAATATGAAAAGTATTTCCACAAACTCGGCATCAAGCACAGAAAATACGGTAAAGAAAATAATTAGATAGAGGTATCATTATAAGCAAGTACCATCCAAGGATTCTTGCCTAACCATTTGCGTATAGGATTATAAGAGACTAGCGATATGGCTGCGTTGTCTGCAGAATTATACACAGATAGCTTGATATAATCAGCGATGGTGAGATCATTACCCAACAAAAGTACAGAGAGAAACATTTTTAAAAAGATACCATGAGATATACACAAAGTTCCATCCACAGCATTTTTTTCTAAAAAATATCTTAACTCTAAAGCTCTATTCTTCATATCTATAAAATTTTCTTCATCAGAATATCTAGCATTGGGGTCGTGAAAGGACTTGTCTATAAAGTTTATAATTTGCACGGTTACTGTATCTTCATATTTGAGACCTATGATTTCGGTGGGGTTCCTTCTTTCTATTAGTAGATCATTTAGTTCATACTGTAAGCCGATAACAGCAGAGACTATGTCAGAAGTCTCTATCGTGCGCTCAAAGGGACTGCTAAATATCTTCCTTATTCTAAAGAATTTAAGTCTCTCCGCAGCTTTTTGGGCTTGCTCACGACCTTTAGGGCTTAATTTCCCTTCAGAACCTTGTCTGATATGATCAGCATTCAATATGGTCTCCCCATGACGGAGTAAAAATATGTGTCGGTCGAATATCATTGTTACATTATAGCATTAAAACTGTTATACTATAAGTATAGTAAATAAATATATGCATAAAGATAAATTGTTAAAAAGTTTAAATGTTTTAAGTATTGCTTTTACTGTCTTACTTATAGTTATTATAGTAACTCTAGTTAAAGAATGGAAAAGTATAGGACATACTCAAGTAAATAGTATCACGGTCTCAGGAGATGCTAGTGTGTATGTGAGTCCTGATATTGCGACAGTAACTTTTATGATAGATGAAGTAAAACCAACTAGTAAAGAGGCTCAGTCAATAGCTAATGACAAGATGATCAAAGTCAAAAAAGCTTTGATTGATTTGAAAATAGCCGATAAAGATATACAGACTACTAGCTATTATGTGTCACCACACTACACTTATATCAGCGAAACATACCCCTGTACATCTCTGGTTTCAAATTGTATACCTACCAAACAAAGACTAGACGGATATAGTGCTAGTCACAATGTATCTATAAAAGTGAGAGACCTCGACAATGTAGGTAAAGTGCTATCTGCGCTGGGTGATCTGTCTGTGAATAATATATCCGGCCCTAGCTTCACTGTGGAGGATATGGATAAAGCCAAAGCCGAAGCTAGAGGCAAAGCCATATTAGAGGCGAAAGTTAAAGCTAAAGCCCTAGCGGATCAGCTGGGTGTATCACTGGGTGATATCATGAGCTTCTCAGATAATAACGGCGGCTATTCTCCTTATGAGTATATGTCAAAGGCTAACTCTATGGGTGCCCACGCAGACTCAATAGCATCTGCCCCGGTAGATATATCGGTAGGCCAAAGCGAGATCAAGAGTACGGTATCTATAGTGTATGAGATAAGGTAGATAGATTAAAGGTCTCCTCAAAATTTGACATCGATGTCTATACAGTATATAATAGGTTTAATGCGCCCACAAGGGCGTTTTAATCTAAAATAACATGTCAA
>JAYVSD010000009.1:0-12960 GCA_043775745.1 bacterium
CGACCCATAAATTTCTTTAATCTCCACGCACCATAGGCTTGTATCATATCTGCACTTTCATCACTAAGTAAGGGAAAATTTAGATTATATTTATCTGCAAATTTCTTATGACTTTTCTCGGTATCTTTACTCACACCAAGTACTACTAAGCTTTTACCATTCCAATCATTATATGCGTCACGAAAATTACAAGCCTCAGTAGTACAGCCCGGTGTGTCATCTTTAGGGTAAAAATATATCAAAACTTTCTTCCCTTTATACATTTCCAATGTATGCACTTTACCATTTTGATCTTTAAGTTCAAACTCAGGTGCAACATCTCCAACTTTTAATTTATTTTGCATATGTTTTATATTTATTTTACAAACTCAAACACTTCGTCACGACTGTAACGCACCTTCTTTGAAGTTGCGAGGAAATCGTTATGCTCATCTCTATACCCTAGTGCACAGGTTACCACCGAGTGATATCCTTGTAGATTCAAAATCTTATCAAATTTCTTAGCATTGAAACCCTCCATAGGACTAGCATCTACTCCTATAATCGCTGAGCTGGTAAGCAGGTTGCCAAGTACTATATAGCATTGCTTCTCAGCCCAATCAGACGCATCAATGCCAGAAAAAGCTTTCATAATTGTCTCACCAAAAAGTTTAGTAAGTACTATGAGTTTAATAAAATTAAAAATATTCTTGGCAAAACCATCGAGCGACTGTCTGGTCACACCACGTTGCTCAGCTACACTCTGGAGGAAACGCTCAGCATCTCCACTGCCTATACTATTTTTAGCACAAATCACCACTAGATGTGAAGCGTCAGAAAATTGAGATTGATTAAAGCCTGCATCCTTTAATCTTGATCTTACATCTTTATTTTCTACTATTATAATTTTCCAAGGCTGCATACCGAGTGATGATGGTGTGAGCCTCATGGCTTCGATCAAAGTATCCAAAGTTTCTGTATCTAACTTTTTATTCACATCATACTTCTTGACTGCATATCGCCAATTTAGAACTTGTATCAATTTTTGTTTATCCATATTTTATAAATTTGATTTGGCTAATTTTTTATATACTTTATGGCCTGCATATCCAACAACGATACCTAGCACCATACCACCTACTATATCTATAGGATAATGATACCCTATATCTACACGAGCGAGGCCGACAGCAAGACCAAATAGTGCCACAGCATAAGCTAGTTTGCGATGATAAAAGTAAAGTGCTGTCGCTATAGCGAAAAAGAAAGTCACATGTCCTGACGGGAAAGAATAAAGACTATCGCTCACAGACACAGAATCAATTGCAATATGTGGTCTAGGTATTTTGAATATAGATTTCAAGAAATGTGAACATACCCAAGCTATCACAGACACAGACAAGAACATGAGACTCTCTATCATTGCCAATCTTTTATTATCATGAGTCCACACATAATAAGCGAGCAATATAGGTATAACTAGAATTAAATATTTTGCTATTAAAATTATTATTATTTGCATATTTATTAAATTATTTTTTAATTACTGATTTACTTATAATTTGCACCAAGCCTTTATCAAACATACTAGGTAGTATAGCATCTACTGTGGGATGCTGTACATACTCTGCTAGCGCTATCGCAGCACGCATGAATATATCGATAGAGAATTGTCTCACGTCATGATCTAGCATACCTTTGAAAAGTCCAGGGAAAATCAGACTATTATTTAACTGATTAGGATAATCACTCCTACCTGTCGCCACGATAAAAGCTCCAGCCACATACGCCTCCTCTGGCATGATTTCGGGCACTGGATTAGCAAGAGAGAATACGATTGGGTTTGCGTTCATAGACTTTACCATATCTCCAGTAACTGTGCCTGGCTTGGACAATCCTATAAAAACATCACGACCACACATAGCGTCGGCCAAGCCACCAATGAAGCTTATGGCTTGGCTTTTTTCTAAAAGCTCTAGCTTTTCTTTGTTAATATCATCTCGCCCTATATGTATCAGGCCCTTACTATCCACAAAAAGTATATCAGTGAGCCCATAAGCCATAAGTAGTCTCGCGACTGCCACTCCGGCAGACCCCACACCATTGATAATAATTTTAGGGTTGATATCTCCACCTTTCAATTTCAAAGCATTGATGAGGCCAGCTAGTACTACTGTCGCAGTACCCCATTGATCATCATGCATTACTGGTATGTCCAGCTCAGCACTCAGCCTCTCTTCTATCTCGAAACATCTAGGTGCGGATATATCTTCTAGATTGATAGCTCCAAAGACTGGAGCTATTTGCTTTACCGCTTTGATTATCTCTTCGACATCTTGAGTATCTAAGCATATAGGGAATGCGTCCACATCCGCAAACTCTTTAAGTATAGCAGCCTTGCCCTCCATCACTGGTATGGCAGCGTAGGGACCGATATTACCGAGCCCGAGTACCGCTGATCCATCGCTCACTATCGCGACAGTATTTCTTTTAAGCGTATACTGACGTGCTGCTAGTCTTTGATCCTCTGCATTGGCTATCGCCATACATACAGCAGCCACACCGGGAGTATAAGCGCGAGACAGGTCTTCACGATTAGTAAGTGGCACTTTATTTTTAAGTTCAATTTTACCATGATGCTCTGCGTGCATCAGTAATGCTTCTGCATTATAGTCATGTTTTGTATTTTCTTTCATACACATATTATATCAGTAAACTTTACATTTTCCTATGCTTTTATTTACTAATTTTTACTATTGTCAAAAATATATTCAAAATATAAAGCTGGTATAGCTCCAGATAAAATAATCCAAAATACAAGCTCCTCTATGGGTAGATATAGACCTAATATATTAAATATATAAATATAATCCCCGTTAAAACTCCAGTTGCCGATATATAGAGCCGTAAACTCATACACTAAAAACATTGGTGTAAAATACAACATAGAATAAAATACTTTTTTTATAATTTTAAATTTATTAAAATAAAATAAAATAACTGGACATGAAAATATAAAAGACAACACAAGATATGCTTTTGGGAATAGCAAAATCTGTGGATATAAGTCATGTGTAGTAGTTAACAAAATTACTAATAGTATACCTATCACAAAAGACATCTTGGCAGAAAATGATAGAGATGACTTTGACTTACTGCTATCTATAAAATGCTCGTAAAAAATAAAAAGATAAAACATATAGAAATATGTCCACAACATAGTATCAATTGACACTATATCTAATATTTTATATTCTAAAACGCTAGGCCCCCAAGTAACCACATTATTAATTTGAGATAAGAAGTCAAAACAAAATAAATAAAGTAACCCTGAAGACAAACTAGCAACAAAAACTTTATAAAAACTCTTCTTTTCTCTCACCGCAAGGTATATAGAAGGAAAAATAAAAAATAAAAAAGTAGTAGCGATCAGATTAACTTTTAAAAATATAGATAAAGAGGCACCCAGTAAAGTGATAATACAAATAACATAAATATCGACAATTTTTCTTTTTGACATTTTATTTTAAATACTTTACAAGCAATGACTCATATAACTGTACACCAAATAATTTACCGTATAAATTTCTAAAAGATTTAAATATAAAGTTATCTCCTATATATAACTTTTCTAAAAATAAAATTCTAAACCTAAAGTTTTTAATATATTTAGACCTACTTGTATTATAGCTAAGTAGAAGATTATTTATATGCTTAGTATCTGTGAGACTATTTAAAACGTCTCCCAATATGCATCCATCTTCTATCGCTAAAGTTGTACCCAACCCTAATATGGGACTCAAAGCATGTGCCGCATCTCCGATCAAAACTACTCTCTGAGAAACAAAGCTTTTTAAATTTACATAGTGCATATCATCTTCGAATATATCGTCTTCTTTCACTTTGGCTATGCGCCGCCTTGTCATTTCTCCAAACTTTTTAAAAGCAAAGTTAACTCTTTCATATTTAGAATTTAACTCCAAAATATTTGAGTTTATTTTAGATATAGCAGTAAATACTCCACGACCACCGCTAGGATATTCTATACTCATATGCCCTTGCCCCAAGACAGCCACCACATCGTTGTCACTTTTTTCTGTCCAAAAAGACCATAATTTATAAGGCATTTTGACCAATGCATCTTGAAAAATACCAAAAGCTAAATCTCTGACTTGCGATCTCACTCCATCTGCACCTATCACGATATCAAAAAATTCTCTATTATCTGTATTAAAAGTTATCCATACACCACTATTACTATTTTCTATTTGTTTTATATTGGTAGACATTTGTATGTTAATTTGATTATCTTTATATTTTCCTGTTTCTATCAAGTTATCAGATAAAGCTTGATGCAAGTCAGCTCTAGACACCACGCACATATCATAATCCAAATTTAAATACTCAAGATCAATATTAGTAATATAATTCATTTGATCATCAAACAAAGCATCTTGCTTGATTATATTTATTTTATTTTCTAATTTCTTATATAGATTAAGTCTTTCTAAAACTTTTATACCTCTATTCCAAACCGATATAGCAAATCCAATAGTGCCAAACTTAAGGGCTTTATCTACTAAAGTGATTTGAAATTTGTCTTTGTCCAATATGTTTGCAAGCGCCAAACCAGCCATACCTGCCCCAACTATTAATACTTTCATCCACATATTATATCACAAAAACACACTTATAATCTAGGCATATGTTATAATTATTAAATGGAAAAAAGTAAATTTTATAAAAAATATCTACCAAGCATGGTATACGGTGGATCTGACGGAGCAGTATCCTATTTCACCTTGATGGCGGGGGCTTACGGTGCAGGGCTATCAATCAGAATGCTCATCGCTATCGGTGTGTCCAATATCTTTGCTGATGCTTTCTCTATGGCTACAGCTGACTACCTCTCCGAAGATTCAAAGAAAAACAAAACATCTTTATCTACCGGCATTAGCCCAGCATCAAAAAATGCAACAGTCACTTTCTTTTCTTTTCTCACTGTCGGCTTTTTCCCTCTCGCTCCATCTATATATGCATACTGGATGTATGAGCCTAGCAGTCAGATACCTTTGGAGATATTTATCATCTCTATCGCTTTCACTATTTTGGCTTTTATTTATATAGGCTTTATGCGTGGTGCTGTACTAGGCAGGAATAGATTACATACCATATTACAGTCTCTTATCATCTGCTCTATCTCCGCCACTGTCGCTTATTTTATGGGTGAATGGGTCGCGGGACTGTTACAATAAACTTCTTAAAAATTGATTTTGCTATTTTATCTTTTACTTTCTATAAAGCTCCATCTTGGCTCTCACCACTTTTTTCATTTCATCTTGGCCGCTTTTACCAAATTTATACGGGGCTATCTCTTTGAGTTTAGCCATCAGGAAGCTACGTACTCCATCAGTATAGGCTTTTCTAATCTCAGTGTTAATGTGTATCACACTGATGCCGGCGTCTATAGATCCAATCAAATCCTCATCAGTGTTACCACTCGCACCGTGTAACACAAAAGGTGTATGGGGAAGCGCATTCTTTAATTCTTTGATACGGTTAATATTAAGTCTAGGCTCGGGAGCATTCACCAACATACCATGCACATTACCCACCGCAGGTGCGAACATATCTATACCAGTACGAGTGACGAAGTCTATTCCCTGATCTACTTTGGTCAAATTTTCTTCTGTCACACCCTCTGGAAGGCTTTCATTGAGTGACGAAGACTGACCTATATATCCGAGTTCTGCCTCGACTAGCACTCTGACATTATTCTTTGCCTCATATTCTTTCACCCATTCCACACACTGCTTTACTAGTGCTACGTTTTCCTCATATGGTAGCTTGGCACCGTCCACTATCACACTATCATACCCTGCATCGACTACTTCTTTAACTTTTTCAAAAGTATAAGTGTGATCAGCATTGAGATAGATTGGCACATTATACTCTCTCTTCATCTCATCCACCATCTGCCTTACCATCGCTACCCCCATATATTCGCGCTCACCCTCGCTAGCTCCGATGATCACTGGCTCACCCAGCTCCTCTGCCACTTCACATATAGCACGTAACTGATCCAGATTAGAGATATTGAAATGCGCTATCGCTTTACCATCTACTTCATATTTCTTAATGAGTTCTAGATACTCATGTGTTTGATTGTTTATGTTTTTCATATTATGATTATATCATATATTGTATAACATTTACACCAGTACTGCTTTGATTCTCCTCACCCCCGCTGACACCGCCTCGTCTTTTTGTATTTTAAATATGCCTAACACCGACGTATTTTCTACATGTGGTCCACCACATAGCTCCATAGAAAATAAATTATTATCACCTTTCCTTTCTCCTTCTCCTATTCTATACATACTTACCTTTTCTCCATATTTATCTCCAAAAAGTCCAATTGCTCCTCTCTCTATAGCATCTTTTAAATTTAATTCTTCTCTAATCACTGGTAATGATTTTTTGATATTTGAATTGATTATAGATTCTACCTTTTCTTTTTCTTCTTCGTTCATCTTTCTGTCAAAAGAGAAATCAAAACGCAATCTCTCAGGAGTGATGTTAGACCCTTTCTGTTCTACAGTCTCACCGAGCACAGTGCGGAGCGCTTGATGAAGCATGTGAGTCGCTGTGTGATACTTTATTTCCATCTCTCCATCCCCACCGAGCCCTCCTTTAAACTTCCCAGCAGATGCAGTACGAGACTTCTCGGCATGCGCTTGTTTAAGCTGGTTAAAAGTATGAGTATCAACATTTATATTTTTCTCTTTTGCAATTTCTAGAGTCAGCTCTATCGGAAAACCAAAAGACTGAAGGAGATTGAAAGCTTCTTCTCCTGTCATGAGATTTATTTTACCACTTTCTACACTATCTTTATTCCAGAATTTTCTTTCTGCGATCTTATCAAATTCTTTAAGACCATTCTCAAGAGTCACTCTAAATTTTTTCTCCTCCTTATCTATTTCTGACAGGATAAGATCTTTTTTATCAGAAAGATTTTTATATTCATCTTTATAATAATCTATAAAAGTAGCAGAGACTTGCGACATGAAATTATCGTGTATATTTAAATTACGAGCATATCTCACAGCTCTTCTAATGAGACGACGCACGAAATACATTTGATCTTTATTCCCAGGCAACACTCCGTCGCCGATTAAAAATGTCGCAGCGCGTACATGATCTAAAATAACACGATACGCAAAAGTAGGATTCTTTAAATCTGTATAAGTTACTGAAACATCAGAAACATAAGATACTCCAGAAATGTTTTTTAATATATTTTTAGCTCCGTCAAAGACATCTATATTAAACATATCAGCGTCATCCCTGATAGCTGCAACCCAACGCTCAAGTCCTGATCCATGATCCACATTTGGAGCTTGTAACTTTTCAAAACCTTGCTCGCTTTTACGAATGTACTCCATAAACACATTATTCCCAATTTCCATAAATCGACCACAATCACAATTGGGGTGACATTCTTCGTTTTTAAACTGTGACTTTTTGTGATAGCCATGTTGAAGGCTTGAGTCAAAATCATAAAACATCTCAGTATCTGGTCCACAAGGATCATTTATAGGTGCGGTCTCCAGGTTACCGCCTCGACTCCATGAGTTTTTCTTTACACCATAATAAAATATTTTTTCTCCTTCTTTCATTCCTTCTTTTTCTGGATTTTCTCCAATCTTTACATCGATACCCACAGTTTGAAATAAACTTTTCCATTTTTCTGCAGAAAAAGAATCTCTCACTATATAAAACTTTTCAGCACCTTCAAAACATGATAAATATAGATTGTTAGTATTTAATTTAATCTCTTTGATCAAAAACTCCCACATCATGTCTATTTGCTCCTCTTTAAAATAGTCACCGAGAGACCAATTACCCAGCATTTCAAAAAATGTGGTGTGGCGATTATCTCCCACCTCTTCAATGTCCTGAGAGCGAAAACATTTTTGTGAGTCTGCGATACGTTTACCAAGTGGATGAGGCTGACCAAGGAGGTAAGGAAGCATTGGTTGCATACCAGAACCAGTAAAGAGTGTGGTTGGATCATTTTCTGGCACTAACGGAGAAGAAGGAATAATAGCATGCCCTTTACTTTGCATAAAAGCTAAAAATTTATTTCTAATTTCATTTACAGTTAACACATTTTTTTTGATTTTATTTTCTTCTGTCATGTGTTTAATATAACATATTTTTTATGTATTTTCTACTTCCCTTCTTTCCATTTTTCTATATTGGCATGATGGCCTGAGAGTAGCACCTCTGGTACTTTATATTTTAAACCTTTATGATCATAAACTTCCGGGCGACCATACATAGCGTGAGAGCTCACTCTATTCTCTTCTATACTTTCACTATTATTTAGCACTCCATCAACATGGCGTGAGATGACGTCGATACATATCATCGCCGGCAACTCACCACCAGTAAGCACATAGGGCCCCACGGACCACTCGTATACCGTCTCTCCACCAGCGCTTATAATCTCCAATACTCGGCTATCTATACCTTCATATCTACCACAGATAAAAATAATATCAGTATACTCGCTCGCAACATTCACTGCTATTTCATTATTAAATTCTTGCTTACCTGGAGTAAATATCACAGTCAATATCTTAAAAATTTTATTCTTTTTAGAAATTCTCTTCACCACATCTTCATAGCACTCGATGATAGGGTCTACCCACATCACCATACCAGGTCCACCACCATATACCCGACCATCGACACGACCATGTTTGTCGCTGGTATAGCTACGCAAAGCATAGCTAGTAACCTCAATCAAGCCTTGCTCTATAGCCCGACCAATAATGGACTCAGTAATATATGAGTCCATTATATCTGGGAAAATTGTGACGACGTGATATCTCATTTACTCTTCGTCTTTGTATGATGACTGCCCCTCCTGACTATGACCGCCTAGACTTTCTTTTGTCTCATTTTCTTTGGGTTCATTAATCTTCAAATTGACCCGAGAATTGTTCTTCATACCTACTACACGCAATAGTGTGCGTATCGCTTTGGCGGTCGCACCTTGCTTGCCTATGATCTTGCCCATGTCTGCCGGTGCTAGATCCAATGTTATGAGCACACCCATTTCATCCACTTTTCTCTCTATCTTTACTGCATCAGCATTATCTACCAAAGCTTTGACTATATACTCTACAAATTCTTGATCTTTATTCATATTTTCTTTACTAGTCAAAGCATATATGCTTTGACTTCTCTTATTATTTGCTTATATGTATATATTATAACACAAACTATTTTTTCTTCTCGGACTTTTGCACAGGAGACTTCCTTGGCAATACATTGATCTTGCGACCTTCTATTACGCCTTTACTTATAAGTAAATTGGTCACAGTACCTGATGCTTGCGCTCCGACTGACATCCAATATTTTACTCTATCTCCTTTGCACTCAAATATGCCAGCTCGCACGTTATAAGTTCCCAGTATCTCATTGAATTGGCTAGTTTTGGGCTTTCTAGCTTGGGGCGCCACTATCAATCTGAAGTGCGGGTCATTTTTGCGACCTATTCTTTGTAATCTAATTTTTAACATCTTTCTATCTTACCATATTTTTATATAAAAAGAAAGGGCCCAGCAGCTACGCTGCTCGACCTTTCATCAGTACCGCTATGTTTAAGTCAAGTTTACTTTACTCTACTATAATCAATTTGCCTTTCATCTAGATTGGCATTCATGACTTTTATTTTCAATCTATCCCCGATATGGAATTCCTCACCAGTACGCTCACCGATGATGGCACCTTTGGCTTTGTTGTAATTATAAAAGTCATCCCCTAAACCACGCAGTCTGATAAATCCTTCACATTTACTTTTCTGCTCTTCTACATATATACCCCACTCAGATACCCCTGACACCATACCTTGGAATACACTACCAATACGCATCGACATGTACTGTACCTGCTTGTACTTGATACTACCACGCTCAGCATCTGCAGCCTCTTTCTCTCTACTGCTAGCGAGTGCACACAGTTTATCGAGTGATCTCTTTTCATCTACCAGTGCTGGGTGGCCATCTAGTACACGTTGTAATAGACGATGACAAAGCACATCTGGATAACGGCGTATAGGGGAGGTAAAATGTGAATAGTATTCAAAAGCCAGACCATAATGCCCTACATTGTCTGTACTATATATAGCTTTTTGCATAGATCTGGCGATCTTGACTTGGAGTAGATCCTTGGCTGGCTGTCCAGCTAACTTTACTAAAAGCATATTGAGCTCGCCACTAGGTATCACTCCATCCTCAACTTTGACTTTATGCCCCATCGCTCGGATAAAAAGGTCCAACTCATGCATCCTATCACTATCTGGCTTGCCATGCACACGATATATGCAGATGGCACCCTCTGCACTTTTAGTGATGTACTCGCTCACGTTACGATTTGCGATTAGCATCCACTCTTCTATCATTTTATGTACATCCTTACGCTCTTTGACATATACATCTATCGGCACACCATCAGCGTCTAATTTGAATTTAACCTCTTCACTATCTAGAGACAATGCCCCATGTGCAAATCTATATGCTGTATATATTTTTGCTAGCCTATTGAGTTCGATCAGCTCATCATAATATAGACCCGATCCAGCATCCATGATCGCTTGCGCATCTTCATAGGTAAATCGTCTATCACTTTTGATCACTGTACGACCAAACTTTTTATTCAAAATATTACCTTCTGCATCTACCTCAAATATCGCCGCCATACACAATCTGTCTTTGCCTTCGACTAGTGAGCAGAGATCGTTAGACAATATTTCTGGCAACATCGGTAGACATCTGTCTACCAGATATACTGAGGTCTCACGCTCTATTGCCTCTTCATCCAGCGCACTTCCCGGCTTTACATAATATGACACATCCGCTATATGCACGCCGACCTCTAGATTACCATTTGCTAACCTCTGATAAGATATAGCATCATCAAAGTCTTTGGCATCTATAGGGTCTATAGTAAAGGTAGTGACAGAGCGATAGTCCATCCTACCCTTATAATCCTCTTCGAGTATACCGCGCGCTTTTATCACTTCGCTCTCTTTGATCACTGCATCACGGTGTTCGTTAGAGAAACCTTTTTCGAGAGCATAGGCCAGCATCTCTGCATCATTTTCACCTGGTCTACCCAGTCTCTGCATCACCGCACCAAAGGGCGGTCTTTTGAAATCGCTCCACTCTTCTATATTTACCGCGACCTTGTCACCATCAGTCGCACCGTTTAGCTTATCGGTCGGTATCTGTATCTCTACATACATCTTTTTGTCTTGGGGTACTAGGAAGTATGCTCCGTGATCAACTTTGATAGTGCCAGCATAGGCATATTTACCACGCTTGACTACACTTTTGACCTTGCCATATAGTCCACCCTCTACATTGTTACCTACAATCTCACACTCTACAGTATCACCGTGCAGTGCACCATGTAGATTTGAGTGGTCTACAAATATAGATATGAGGTCTTTATTATTTATATCTTTTTCATTTAAATTAACTTTTACATATCCATCATATTTGGATGTGATAGTCATATAACCATTGATAATATGCCCCGTCTTGATACCTAATTTTTCTAAAGTGTTGTTCATTGCTCTATTATATCACATTTATAAAAATTTGCTTGACTTATTTATACACTTACAAATTTTTAAAATCTACCGACTCTATACTCAAGTCTAGACGTGATAGCTCTTCTATAAAAGCCTTTGGTAATTTATTATACCACTCCTTTCTGTTAGTTTTATAGATGAAACGACTGCTGTTACTTCCACCCATCATCCAATATCCACCCTTATTATCTTTCAAAAAAGCCCCATACTCACAATACCCACCACCACTGACAAAATCACAAGCAAAAGTAGCATTATACATATTTGCAGATTCTATAAGATATCCAAAGCTATTTTTAATATCAGTACTGACCACAGACCTAGCTGATGATGTGGATTCACTACCATCCATATAATAAATATCTTCTTTGACATATATCTCTGCGTGAGCCACATCTTTACTCATAGATATATACATATCTCTATCTGATTTTGTAAAACCTAGATCTAAAAGTGTAGGTAAGGTGTTGGTAACATTTTTAACATGTAAATCACCATCAAAGAAAGAGCCGTGCGCACCATGATAAGAAGAGCAACTATCAGAATATTGATTTTTTTTATTACTCTTGTCTATTTTGTCTTGGGCTATATATGTGAGATTATTTTCTTTATTGAAATATATAGTTACCTGACAGCCCGACTGATCTTCGTCTTTATGGTAATCGTTACTGACATAGGCTAATGTGGTAGTAGATTTATCTCTTATTGCAAACCCCCTCAAATTACCTATATGCCCTTTATTTACTGTGGATATTTGATAGTATATATCTGACGGAGTAGAGCTAGATATAGTGACATCACTCTCATAGAATACTGATGAAGTTACCAGCTTATATTCACTATTCAGATCTTTGTATCTACCGGCAGAGTCCCTGCTGGGGGTTTTATTTATAACTTCTACATCGTTTTTATTCACACTTGATTTAGTATTCAAAATATCAAGCCCATAACCACATAGTATCAATAATATTATTATACCTAATGACTTTAGACTTTTGTTCATTGCTCTATTATATCATGGACTCTACCTTTTTCGAAATATATCACATAATCAAAATACTTTAATAGATTACGTTTGTGTACACTCGAGATTAGGATTTTATCTTTAGAAATTTTGATCAGGGCTTGGTATATACGCTCTTCATTTTCTTGATCTACACTACTTGTAGGCTCATCGAGTAGTATCATCTCTTTATTTTTTGCAAAAAGTATACCTCGAGCGAGTGCGAGACGCTGCTTTTGTCCCCCGCTTAGATTTACCCCCTTCTCAAACACTTTACTCTCACGCCCCTCAGGCAGTCCGTCTACTGTAC
>JAYVSD010000010.1:0-6713 GCA_043775745.1 bacterium
TAGCTTGAGTACGCCTATCACGACCCATTTTTGCAGTACCACCCGCCGAGTCTCCTTCCACGATAAATAGCTCACTCTCCTCTGCGCTATTGCTTTGACAATCAGCAAGCTTGCCTGGCAATCTATTACTGTCAAGCACGCCTTTCCTAAGTACACTATCTTTGGCAGCCTTGGCAGCCTTTCTAGATCTGAGAGCCAATATACCTTTACTGATTATCTCTTTGGCATCATCGGGATTTTCTTCCATAAAAGTAGAAAAGGCTTCCGAAAACACGTTAGAGACTGCACCTTGAGCTTCTAGGGTGGTGAGTTTACTTTTGGTCTGACTACTAAACTGCACCTCACGCATTTTGACCGAAACTATAGCAGTAAGGCCTTCGAGCACATCTTCCCCCGATAGATTTTCATCTTTTTCTTTGAGTATATTATTTTTCCTAGCGTAGCTATTGATCAGTCTGGTGAGCGTAGTTTTGAACCCAGCCACATGAGTACCACCTTCACTGTTTGGTATATTGTTTGCAAAGGCTATCATCTTGGTCGCTATATCATCGATATATTGCAGCGCTACTTCTACCATCATACCTTCATACTCTTTTTCTACATAAAAGATATTTTTGTGTATGGGTTTAGAAAAGATGTTGTGATGCTTGAGTAAAGACTTAAGACCACCATCAAAATAGAAAGAGAAAGATGTAATGTTGGGATATAGATCAGCGATAAAGATTTGATCTACTGGATCAATTTTACCTTTGTATTCTCTAGCATCTAATATACTAATCTTTGTACTTTTTACTAGATACGCCTGCTGTCTGATGTGGTTGACTATCTTTTCAAAAGAGTAAGTAGTCGTCTCTTTAAAGATGCTAGAATCCGGCTTGAAAGTAATTATGGTACCCCGCTTTTTACTTTTGCCTATCTGTTTGACTGGGGCTTTCCTGATACCAATTTCATATTCCTGCATAAAGTAACCACCATCACGATGTACTTCAGCTTTACAGTGTATAGACAGCGCGTTCACCACTGACGCTCCCACACCGTGAAGACCACCCGAGAATTTATAACTACCATTCTCTCCTTCATTATCAAATTTACCACCACCGTGTAGCGTAGTCATTACTATCTCTAGAGCGGAGACCTTTTCGGTTGGATGCATGTCCACTGGTATACCACGACCATTGTCAGCCACTCTGACATAGCCGTCTGGCAATAGAGCTATCTCGATACGATCAGCATGATCATTCATTGCCTCATCACGCGAATTATCAAATATCTCCCACACGAGATGATGCAATCCTCTTTCGTCCACCTCACCTATATACATACCCGGCCTCTTCCTCACTGGCTCTAGACCTTTTAGTACTTTGATTGCCCCTGCGCTATAGTCATCATTCTTCTTTGCCATATATCTATATTATAGCATAAATTAGTACAATACCCAAAGACATAGCATATTCTTATTTCAAATACTTTGCTTGTACTTTCATAAAAAGTACAGCGAGTATAGCGCCAAATATAGGGCCTAGAATATATACTGGAAGATGCTGTACAGCCATTGCCTTTTCATTAGCAAAGAAAGCTAACCCTAGTGACCTAGCAGGATTCGCACTTGCACCTGTGATAGGCCCCGCCAAAAGAAAGGCAGAGGCAAAAGCTACACCAACCAGCATGCTCTTTTCCAATTTATTGGTATCTCTATTTTCTAATTTTAATATTAGCAATGTGATGATGAAGGTGACAAAAGACTCTATAATAAAAGCTAGTATAGTAGTGACACTACCTCCATACGAGGTAGCACCAAACATACCCAAGTCTTTGCTACTATAGCCCAATAATTTGAATACCCCCACGAGCGCCATACCGCCTAAAAGTCCACCGATAATTTGCGCCACCATTATGTTGGGAGCTTTATTTTTGTCGATTTTACCATTGATAGATAGAGCTAAAGTGATAGCTGGGTTGAAATACCCGACAGTACCAAATATATACAGGACCAACAGATAAGCTAAACCAAAACCTAGAGTAAAAGTAGCAAAGTCTTCTCTATTACCACTCAATATCATCGCACCAGCACCCATTATGACTAAAGTTGCACTACCGAGCAATTCATTTATATATGTTTTCATACTTATATTATACTACTTTAAGCAATTTTTACAAAGTCCATATACACGCATATGTAACTGAGACAAGCTCGAAAATTTCTTGCTTTGTCTCCCAGCTTTCTTTAAGATATCATCTAGACTAATCTTTTCTATTTTGTCCAATGTACCACACACAGAACAAGCGATCACCACTGAGCTATCACCAAAGTTCATCTCATAATAGCTCTCTCTGTTGACCTCTATAGTGTTTAGTACTTGCGCTTTCGTTAGCAATGCTAGACCTCTATACACCGTGGCTTGATTCATATCGTATTTTTTCTTCATTATCTCTATAACGCGACTAGAAGGTATAGGTAATTTACTTTTACTCATATATCGCAAAAGCTCTAATCTATGCTCTGTGTATTTAACACCAAAGTCTTTTAGTATTTGTAAGAGATCTTCATCATTGTATGCCATATATACATTATAATATAATACCTCCTCCTAGCATAGTACCCCCATCATAAAGTACCAAAGTTTGACCAGCAACTAGTAAAATATCCTTGTTTAAAGGCTCTATTTCTAGATATAGTCTATCCTCTTCTTTTTTATTTATAAAATTTAAAATTTTAAAATCTGATATAGGCTCATGATATCTAGTCTGACCTTCATATACTTCACCTTCTTTGATCTCTATACTTGATGTGCTATTCCAATTTTTTACAGCAAAATTATTTTTTTGTAAACCTATGTTAAATTTTAATGATGCATAGATTACATTCTGTTTTGTATCTTTATGCGTCACATAATGCACTTCATTTTTATCTGTAGCTATACGCTCGCCGATAGTATATAATATGGACCCTTGATGTGTGCCTATAACTTCTCCAATATTATTTCTGATTTCACCTTTTTCTTGTACTCCGATTTCATTTATCAAAAAGTCTTTGATTGAGATGTCCCCCAACATACATAAACCTTGTGAATCTTTCTTTTCACTTACATACAGGCCCCTCTCTTTGGCTATCTCTCTTACTTCACTTTTATACAGATCTCCCAAAGGGAAAATTAGATCAGGCAATATACTTTTATCAATTTGTGAGAGAAAATATACTTGATCTTTATCGACATCTCTAGCTTTTGAAAGACTCAAGTTCTCGATCTTTACATAATGTCCAGTCGCCAGATACGCTTGTGGATTCAAACTTTTTACATATTTATAAAAGGCACCAAACTTCACCTCACGATTACACATGATATCGGGATTGGGAGTATTACCTGCCTTATACTCGGCTAGCATATAATCTATAACCTCATTTTTATATTCTTTCTCTAGATCCAAAGTAATGAAAGTAATACCCAACTGTGCCGCTACACGCATGGCATCTAATCTATCCTCACGCCAAGTGCATTCTATGTAATCAGGTGACCAAGTTTTGATAAAGACCCCTGTCACATCATAGCCACTCTCTACTAGTAGCTGGGCTGCTACCGAAGAGTCTACCCCACCACTCATACCCAAATATATTTTCTTTTTCATAACTACGCATTCATCAGCTTTTTATATACCGAAACTAATGCTCGAGTATCGGCTAGTGCAGTGTGAGCTTTGCTATTTTCTATTTTAAAGAGTTCACATAGAGCTCGCAAAGAAAAGGCATTGGCTTGTGTCACATCATAAAGTCTAGCAAAAGCAACTGAAATAGTATCAATCTTGGCATAATGCATCTTGCTATCTACATCAGCCTTTTTAAGAGCATTCACGACAAAAGGATAATCGAAAGCTAAATTGTGAGAAACAAAAGTACAAGATTGAGAAACTTTGACAAACTCTTCCATCACAGGCTTCAAATCATAAGCAAACATCCAATCAGTTTCATTATAACCATTGACCCGTAGGGCTTCTTCTGAAGCTAGGTCCATACGAGTAGGCTTGATTTTCCATTCATACTCTTTGAGTATTTCTATCTTTGGTCCACGACCTGGTACTGATACCTGTTTGCATATTATGAGTGCTAGCTCTATTATCTCATGCACATCTGGATCTAGTCCCGTGGTCTCTGTGTCTATAAATGCCAATAGTGAATCTTTCATTCAGAACATTATATCAACATCTAAAATCAAAGTCAAACTTATTTTAAATATTTTTTGATATTTTTTAAGTGATCCTTATAGGAGATAGCATAGTGTGCTATACCTTTGTCGTCATGTAGATAATACATGTATTTACTTTCTGTCGGCGAAATAGCAGCCATCATAGAGTCTAGACTAGGATTGTTTATTGGTTCTTTTGGTAGACCCAATACTTTATACGTCTCTTTAGCCACATCGACTTGTAATTTCAATTTTTGATTCAATCTTTTATAAAGTATACCCGCTATAATCTTCTTTTCTTCCAAGTTTTTACTGGCTTCACCTTCTATAATACTAGCCATGATTAGCATCTGTTTAAATTTATCTTTGTCATATCCATATATCGTAGAGGTACGGTTGATAAATTCGCCATGCATGAGATCTACCATACTCTGTTCAGACATATTCGATCGCAAAAAGTAAGTCTCTGGGAAAAGTTGGCCCTTATAAGCGCTTGCAATTTGCATAAATTTATCTTTATTCAAATTTGGTAAATAGAAAAGTAATCTATCTATAATCTCTTCATCAGTAAAGCCCTCTGGTATAGTAACAGAAATCTCTGGCTTGTCTGGTCTATGCAGAGAGAATTTATTTATAATTTCAAATATGCTTTGTGGTTTATCAAATATATATATACCTGGCCTAATATCTGTGGCCAGATTTACCCAAGCCAGAGCGAGACGGAAAAGGCTTTGACTTCTAATTACTCCAGCATTATACAAATTAGTGGCTACTACTGGTAAACTATCTCCATCATTAACAATAATTTTAATAGGTAGGACATTTGTATTCATGTTTGCAGGCAGGCTTTCTGTATAGACAAAAACCACAAAAGCTAGCAATATTGCCACAAACATACTAACATAAAATTTCTTATTAAGCATGTTATATGGGTAAATTATTAGGTGCATTACTTTTCACACTATCTATGCGCTTGAGACCTGGTGTCGTTGCGACCTCCCCAGGGAAATGATACAACGAGGCCAACTCCTCCGTGTTGATTACAAATACATTACCGGCATGCACATGCGTAAAAGGATGAAATACACTATCGTATATCATGCGCCACATTTTCTTTTGCCCTAAAGACTTGTTCCAAAACCCTAAATCCCAACCAGTATCCTTACTGGCATCAAAATTAGCATGAGAGAAAAAGCATTCCCTCTCTACGAGAGACTCAAAGAACTCTTCATCTCGCCAAGGAGCTTTTTTCTTCATTATATTTTGCCAATCATAATCGTATTGTCCTCCTGTAGCAGGTCCACCACTTAAACTATATCCAAATTCTGATCTACTAAATTGTTTCAACATAGATAAAGTACTATTCACACTTTGTGGGCCAGCCTCATCGTGATCATCGAGTACGATGAAAGCTGAGCGTACTGTAGTGAGAAATGTGGGCTTGCTCAGTTTACGATTGATCAATTCTACTTCATTTTTTTCTTCTGGTGTAAGTTCCATTTCTTTCTTTTTGTCTCCACCTTCTATGATATCCATACCATATGTAACATCTACTTTTTTCATTTTAGGCTTGCCATTCTCATCTTTCTCTGCTGTTTCTTCCATGCGGGTAACTGGATTACCATAATTGTCATAAACCCTCTCACCTTTTTTCTTTTTTAGTTTAGGGCCATTGGTGCGTATTTGATCTAGCCTTTTCTTGGCCACATCAGAAAGTTTTAGCATTTCATGCTCTATAGGATCTTCATAGAGAGCCGGCCATTTACCATCACCTTTCGGTCCAGATGCTAGACCATGTACTTTGCTTTTGAAATTGTTTTCATCTGAGATACAAATTTGATATATACCGTACTGTCCAGTGCTAAGTGATCCCAACCACTCTAATACGGGTGTGAGAGGATCATGTTTAAATATCTCCTTGGGGTCTTTGTCCATAGCATAATCTACATAGGTATTTATGGGTAAATAGCTAGCCTTGATTTCTATTTTTTCTTTTTTACCATTCTCTCCCAAATTCAAAGAAGCGGCTAAGTTATAATTGATACCCCAAATAGCAAACTTATCATCATTGGTGCGATGTGTCATTTTGAATCTAGTCATATAGTCTACTGCCTCTGTGATCTCTACTGTTGGATATTGACTGTATATATTATTGACAATCAAAGACTTGAATTTGCTTTCTATACGTATATAAAAATGTATTTCACCTTCGAGTGAAACTATCTCTAGGGCATGATACGCAGGCATGCCACCTTTCCAAAAAACTTTATATCTATTACCTATGCCACCAGTTTGGAGGAAAGCATTCGCGGCAATTTCAAACGCTTTAGGACTTTTGTCTACTATCCTAGGTAATTTAATCTCTAACATTATCCAATCGATTTTAGATGCATACTCTGATTGTATAGCCAAAATCCAAAAACGCCAAGTGAGGACGTATATATATAAAAAAATAGTCAAAGTGCTGAGAAATATAGCAACATCTACGATATATTGAAACATAAATAAAGTATAACATAGAAATACACAAAAGTG
>JAYVSD010000011.1:0-4219 GCA_043775745.1 bacterium
TTTCCACTCGCGTTTACCATTGTCTTTGTTACTTGCAGTAGCTTTTGGGGCTACTGATTCTTCAGTTTTTTTAACTTCTTCTTCCATATTTTAATTAAAATTTAAGTCCTGCTTCACGAGCAGCTTCGGCCAAAGCCTTAACTCGCCCCGCATATGAGAAGCCTCCTCTGTCATACACTACTGTGTTTATGCCAGCTTTGATGGCGGCTTCGCCTAGCTTTTTACCTACTAATTTAGACCTTTCCACCTTGTTTATTTTATCACTATTGCCTATATCACTAGCCGCAGTCAAAGTTATAGCCTTATCATCATTGATAATTTGGGCATATATGTATTGATTGCTACGATACACAGATAGGCGAGGTCTGGACTCTGTACCAATCACTTGCGATCTGATTCTTTTATGAGCTCTCAATCTTTTTGCTGTTTTATATTTTGTATCCATATATTTTATGACTTTTTAACTTCTTTACGTCTAATAGTCTCATCAGAATATCGTATACCTTTACCTTTGTATGGCTCTGGCTTTTTGAATCTTTTGATCTCCATGGCAAAGCGAGTGACTTGCTCTTTGTCTATGCCGCTGATAGTCATTTCGCTTTTTTCACATTTCACTGCTATACCTGTAGGTATATTTTTGAATATAAGATGAGAAAAGCCCAACGAAAGCTGCACCTTATCGCCCTTAACCTCCCATTTAAAGCCCACACCTTCGACTATTAGCTTACGCTCAAAGCCTTCAGTGACACCTTTGATCATGGCACGTAAGAGGCTCATGTAAGTACCCCAAAGTGATCTAGAAAATTTATCATTCCTTCTAGGTTCTGAGCTCAACACTGTGCCATCCAACTTAAAGACAACCTCTTCGCGTAAATCGCGGATAAGCTCACCTTTTGGACCCTTGACTGATACTTTACCATCGACGAAATCGACACTGACCCCCGCTGGCACATTTATTATTTGTTTACCTACTCTACTCATATATTTACCAGATTTCGAATAAGGCTTCACCTCCTACATTTTCCTTGCGGGCCGCACCTCCTGTCATGATGCCCTTTGGGGTAGAAAGTACCAATAATCCTTGTCCATTTCTTATTTTTTTAATATCTTCGACCTGATAATACCTACGCATACCGAGCTTACTCAATCTTTTGACTTCTTTCACCTTAGGTGACTTACCATCATAAGCGAGCACTACCTCCAAACTCTTTTTCACACCATTACTATTTACATGATAGGTTTTTACATACCCCTCACTCTTTAGTACTTCGGCTATCGCCTCTTTAACTTTAGAGTGTGGCACTATGGTTGCAGATTTGTTTACCGCACCCGCATTCTTTATACCTATCAATAGATTTGCTATTTGATCCATATATTACCAAGATGATTTACGTATTCCAGGGACCATTCCCTCATTTGCTAATTCACGGAAACATGTACGACACAAGTCAAAGTCGCGCATATAACCATGTTTGCGTCCACATTTAAAACAGCGATTACTAATCCTGCTACTAAATTTGGGCGTCTTGTTCGCTCTCGCGATTACTGATGTTTTTGCCATTATTATTTTAATTGACTACTTACTAGTCAATACATTTCTACTAAAGCCAGACAATATCACACATATATATTTGTAATCAGCCACAGGCTGGACACTTAATATATACACGGATTAGAAAGGCTTATATATACTAACATAATTTTTTATAAAAGTCGAGCGAGCCCTTGCGAGGATAGACTGAGATATGGCAACTCATTTTATACTTAAAGTAGGGGAAGAATACACAGCATAAACTATACAAAAAATAATGAGTAACATAAAAATAATAGCGATAGCAAAATATACATTATCGTTGGTCTCACTACTCATATATTATTCTTTATTTTTAAATCTAAAGGTTAGATATAATGTTCCTATAACTAGGATAGTATAAAAGAAAGTAAAATTAAATATACTAGTAATGATAATGGCTGGCACAGCTGCATGATTTACATACCTTAGAGAATCACTATATGGCTGACTCTTTTTGATCATACCTGTAGCCATGACTAAAGCTGCTAAAAGTAAATTCCATATCAAATTACCCACAAATATACCCACCACCCCAAAGATAAATATAAATATAGCGCCCAGTATTACTATTTTCCACACCATATCAGCAAATGAATGTGAGATTGAATTTACTTTAGTCTTGTCTACTTCCATATCGCCAAATCTACTAGCTGGCATTATTTGTATCTGTCCAGTCCTAGACTTTTGGGCTACCATGCCATCATTACCAATAAACACTATAGCTTTAGAATCATTATAACTTTCTAAACTTGCGACTTTGCTATCATCAATTTGTACCCAATATTCATAATTATAATAATTGGATGAGTCTGTTTTGTTTATTTTACCAATATTTACAACCCCTTTTGTGTTTTGACTGATATAACCATTTTTGAAAATAAGCTTGAGATCTGAGGGTATTTCAGATATTGCCAAGTCAGAATATTTTACATACAAATCTTGAGGGCTAATCGTACCAAAAGCTGATATATACACAGAGATAGCGATTATGAAATATATACACATAGATATACCAGAAGCCCAGAATAGATTGAGAATACCTATACCTTGAGACTTATCTTCTCTATATGCTTTTTTATTAAAAAATGTGTGTACAAATTTCATCTTTTAATTATATAATAATAATAGTTATTATGCAATACCTTATTACATCTTGATTGCTCTACCGCTTTTAAAAAGGTATATAGTCCAAAAATAAAATAGCAAAGCGAGAGCAGAAACCAATAACAAACTAGTATACACTGGTATATCAGATGACCCTAAGAAGCCATAACGGAAACCATTTACCATATATAGTATAGGATTCACCAATGAAACTTCTTGCCATACTGTACTTAACATGCTCACACTGTAAAATACTCCGCCCAGATAAGTGAGTGGTGTCAGGATAAAGGTGATCACTATAGTAGTATGATCAAAGTTGCGAGCATAGATGGCGTTGATAAGTCCCGCAAGAGAAAACACTACACTAGTGATAATTATAAAGAAAAGTATGGCCCATATATGCGCCATGTATATACGGGTAAAAAACAAAGCCTCGGATAATATCAATAACCCAGTCAAAACTCCACGCAACACACCACCTGATACAAAGCCAGCTATCATGATGTGGTATGATACTGGGGCGACTATGAGCTCTTCTAGACTTTTCATAAATTTGGATCCATAAAAAGACGAGACTACATTCATATACGAACTAGTGATCACTGCCATCATCACCAGACCTGGCACTATATACTGCATATAAGTGTGATCACCAATATTAGCAACTTGTGCCCCAATAAATTTACCAAAGATCAAAAAGTAAAGTGATGTAGTGATTATAGAAGGCAGAAACGTCTGTGGCCAGACACGAAACATCCTGATCATTTCTCGTCTCACTATAGTGATATAAGCTATCCATTGTTTATTATGCATAATTATTTTTGATGATTTTTATCCCCGTGTATGAGCTCGAGATAAATTTTCTCTAGCTTTTCTCCTTCATGCCTACTTATAATATCTTGCATCTGACCATTCTCTATGATCTTGCCGTCTCTTATAAAAGCGACTCTGTTACAAAGGTGCTCCGCCTCCTCTAGATAGTGTGTAGTTAGTATGATGGTAGTACCAGATTCGTTGAGTGCTTTAAGATATTTCCACATATGCTGCCTGATCTCTACATCTACTCCTGCTGTCGGCTCATCGAGAATGAGCAGTTTTGGATGATGCACCAACGCGCGGGCTATCATGAGGCGCCTCTTCATACCGCCCGATAGCTTCATCGCTTGCACATCGCGCTTGTCGTATAGATCGAGCGCCTTTAGTATCTCCATGCTCCGTATTCGCGCTATATGCATGGGTATGCCATAGTAGCCAGCTTGAGTGATGAGTATGTCTATCACCTTTTCAAATATCGCGAAGTTGAACTCTTGTGGCACTATACCAACCGACAACTTGGCATCTATATACTCTATTACATTATCTTTGCTAAAAATCTTTATGTGACCTTCGGTGATGTCTACGAGACCTACTATACAGTTGATGAGTGTAGATTTACCAGCACCATTGGGGCCGAGCAAAGCAAAGAAGTCACCACTCTGCACTTCTAGACTCACATCGTCAAGAGCAACCTTACCACCGTCGTATATCTTACTTAAATTTTTG
>JAYVSD010000012.1:0-8117 GCA_043775745.1 bacterium
CACGACCCGATGTCGCTGTTTCGCTTCGAGGAGCACGACATCTACCTGCCGATGATCACGCTCGAAGAGCTTGACAGCCACAAGAAGGGCATGAGCGAGGTGTCGCGCAACGTGCGCCAGGTATATATATTTGCAATACAAGAACACCATAGATAGCATGCATCCAAAATTGCCATTTGGTATAGCTCAAATCGGTAAAGCTTTCAGGAATGAAATATCTGCGAAGCAATTCGTCTTCCGTACTCGTGAGCTAGAGCAGATGGAGATGCAATACTTTTTTAATCCTAGAGTCACCCAGACAGAAGAAATTTTTGAAGCTTGGCACCTGGCTCGTTGGGCATTTTATCTGGACTACGGTATAGCAGAAAATAAACTCAGATGGTATAAACATGATAAGCTCGCCCACTATGCAAGTATGGCCTCTGATATAGAGTATGACTATAGCATACTAGGGGGATTTAAAGAGCTGGAGGGGGTGCATGCGAGGGGTGATTGGGATCTATCTCAACATAGTAAATTCTCTGGGGTGGATCTGTCTTATTTTGAAGAAGCTACTCGTGAGAGATTCATTCCCCACATAGTAGAGACATCAGTCGGTGTAGCGCGTATAGGATTGGCTTTTATAGATCAGGCCTATAAGGTGGAAATGGTGGGGGTGGAGACTCGCATAGTACTTAAATTAGACAAGAGGCTATCGCCGATCAAAGTTGCAGTGCTACCGCTATTTAAAAAAGAACATCTACAGAATAAAGCGAGAGAAATATGGAAAATCTTAAATAAAATCTATATGTGTGAATATGATGAAAGTGGCAGCATCGGTAAAAGGTATAGGAGACAAGACGAAATCGGCACACCCTACTGCGTGACCATAGATTATGACACCGCGGATGAAACCTCGGTCAATTTTGCTACTGTCACAGTCAGGGATAGAGACAGTATGGTACAAGAAAGAATAAAAATATCTGAGCTTGCATTTTACATCAAAATATAGTAATATATACTAACTATGAGCCAAGACAGACTAATCAAAATTACAAACAAGAGCACTGGACACACTTACTATACTACCAAGAATAAGAAGAAAGTGACACGCAAGATAGAGCTAAAGAAATATGATCCCAAGCTACGCAAACATGTGATGTTTAAGGAATCAAAGAAATAAACAAAAAGGGTGCGGCTGTAGGCCGCACCCTTTTTGTTTATTTTAGTTTATGTTATAATTATATTGTTGTATTGACATCGCAGGCATGCGTAGGATAGGAGAGAGGCTTTGAAAGTTCGATTCTGGTCGTACTGGAGCCAACGGTGAAATATCTCCCTTGCGTGTGATCGCTATACAATGTTAGCCCTACATTTGCTCTGGACTGGAGGAAAAAAGTAAAGAGGGTAGGCTAACTATTTTGGGCCTATAGTATAGTGGTAGTACAACGGCCTCCAAATCCGTTGGTCGAGGTTCGATTCCTCGTGGGCCCGCCATTGATATAAATTAGTCACAGTCTAAAATGCTATTATAGTAAATGTATGTCTCTAAAAAATAATACATTTGAATATAAAAAAGAAGGAGAGATTGAAACACCTTTTTCTACGTTTTTAAAGTATTCTAACGAAAAATTAAATACCTCTAAAAAAATAGCTCAGATACTTAATCAATATAAAAAAGATACTATTTCAGTCCTTGATATTGGTGGCGGCGATGGTATTTTGCTAAAAGAATCTTTAGCGTCTTCTAATGTTATTGTTTCCGATATCACCATAGTAGATCCAAATAAAGATATTTTGGATAAAGCTCGAGAAAATTTTTCAAGTAGTAATAATGTCTCATTTGTAGAGCAGTCATTTGAAACGTGGAATAGTACTCAAACCTTTGATGTTGTTCTTGCTTCGCATTTGTATCATATAGAAGATAAGGATTTGCAAGAACAGTATGAATCTTTTCTTAAAAAAGTTACTCCGGGTGGAATTCTTATTTTTATAATGAGAAAAGTTGATGATATTTTTGTATTTAAAACCCTATTTAAGAAAAAAGTTATGGGGCAGGAATATGTTGCTCAAACTATTGATAAAGCTATAACTATTTTTAACTCTACTGTACCACCATCACAAATAACAAATGACGAGGTGTATGCACAGTTGTTATTACCTTATAAAGAATCAAAAGAAGACACAGATAGAATACTTTCTTTCCTATTAGGAAAAAAGGTTGAACTTCTTGAGGAGAGTTTAATACATGAAATATATGATTACCTAAAGATAGTTGATGGGAAATTCAGTCAGATTGATGGCATCTTATTGATAGAAGCGTAATTATATAAATACGGATTCATATTTGAAGGATCAAGAGAAAAAATTGAACAAGATTTAGACAAAGTTGATTTTGATTTACTCCGCGGAGTATTCGAAGATGTATATAGAAAATGTGGACTTGATACAGGTGATATGAAGTTCATTGAAAAAGATGGTATATAATTTTTCTTCATTTTAACCCTGCTAACTATAAATTCGTGGTTCCTTTTTTAAAGAAAACAATGAGAAAGAAACTACTCAATTTGAAACTTCTTGTCCATGAGCAAGTACATGTAACACAACAAAATGCTCACTGCTTTTAATGAAGGCCTCACAGAAAAAATCGCAGATATGGTTTTGGATGAATATCTTAAGAGGTCAGGCAATACGTATTTAGCCAAAGAAGGGTATTACAAAATATAAAAATATTAAAGCTGAGTCATTTAATATTCCTATATTAAATGAAATATCTCAAGAAGAAAAAAGAAAACTTGCAGATATATTTGCTAGAGAAATGGATATTTCAAAATATAGTGATGTGAAAGGGTTAGGTTTCTTAAAAAGATATATCAAGTAAAAGTCAAGCACTTTGTGATATTCCATGCCTTGTGATATACTATATGACATATAAACTCAACATTTTTTAATACTCATATTGTGGGTAAAGCTGGTAGTGGTAAAAGTCTTTTTGCGTCAAATAAGGCATCTGATCTTTTTAAAGAAGGTAAGAAAGTTCTTTTTATAGACTATTATAGAACTGAAATTTTTTCAGATGCTCCAAATTTAATTATTAATCCATCCGTAACTTTTGGAGGTGATTTTGAAAATTTCAAATACGAAGATTTTGAAAAGATTATAAAAGATTTTATTCAAAAAAACTCTAGTGCCAAAATTTCAATCCTAGAAGGAGAATTTGGTACTGAAAGAACTCAAAAGATATGTAGTTTTCTTGCTGATTTTATTTTAATTAATCAAGATATTTTTTCAGGTTATTCTATATTCATAGATGAAGTAAATAGATTTGATGTAGGAAAGATATCTCAGCTTTTGTCGCAATCAAAAAATAATAACATTTCATATACTATTATTCATCAGTATCTAGATCAATTTTCAAAAGATATGGCGGTTACGATTGTAAAGATGTGTAAAAATCTAGTGTTTAGAATAAGTCTTCAAGATAGTGAATATATTGCGAGTATTTACGGATTAGAATCTGATGCTTTATACAATCTTCCACAATATGAATACAGGGAGCTAGGACCAATTGAAGAAAATGGTATCTAGATGAAAATACTAGCAATCGCTGATAGAGCAGCAAAAGAAAGTATTCGCAGTATTTTAGAAAGAGAAGGAAATGTTGATTTGATATGTACGCTCGGCGATCTAGATTATTTCTCGCTAATAGAGCTCAAAGATATACATAACATTCCAAAAATTGGAGTGTACGGCAATCATTGTTCGGGTTCATATCTTAAAGAGCTTGGTATTACAAATATACATCTAAATACATTTGAATACAAAGGTTTAGTGTTTGGTGGATTCGAAGGGTCTGTTAGATACAAAAATGATCCGTATGCACCAATGTATACTCAAGAAGAAGCAGCTGAAATGCTTGCAGATTTTCCAAAAGTGGATGTGATGTTGTGTCATTGCCCACCATTTGGTATTAATGATGGAGAGGAAATTGCCCATCAAGGGTTTAAAGCACTCAGAAAGTATATAGAAAAATATCAACCAAAATATTTACTACATGGTCACACGTATCCAACCGAGAATACTATTTTTACTAAACATCAAGAAACTAATATCATTTATGTTTTCTCGGATAAAATTGTAGAACTAAATAGTTAATAATCTATATATTTAAAGTGCTTTCGTGCCTCATTGTATATTAATGAAAGCAGGCGTATACGCGTCTAGCGACGGTTGTAGTGGATAAAGGACTTTGTACTATATACATCGATGCTATTATATTATATATAACCGAGATGATATATATCTTATAATAATTTAAATATGAAAAAAGAAGAAGTAAAAAAAATAGAAAAATTAAAAATAAATGTGTGGGGTGGTAAAAACATGATGAAATGTGATGACTGTTCTTGTGGTAATTTTAAATGCGAAGATGGTGGACGTTTTTGTACTCAATGTGGAGTGTGGCGTGTGGTAATAGCACTGGTTTGTTTCTTGATTATGTTTAAGATTGGCTTTATGTTTGGCTATCAGTTCGCCTTGGCTGATGCATCTGATGATATGTATAATGCTGGAGGACATTGGTTGAACAATCCCAAGAAAATAATGCCACACATGTCTGTTGTAAATATGTCGTCATATGGTATAGGCTCTAATGTACTGGATAATAATGGTTGTAGTGTCAATGATGCAAGCACTTGGTCCAAGACAGTATCCAAATGTGTAGCGCTATATGATACGGCACTCATACTCGAAGACGTAAAAGGTGGACAAACCAACATATCATATCTAGTCACTAAAGATAAAAATAAATATGAGCTTTTCTTTAACGGTAGTAAAGATGGAACTTTATTAAATGTGAGTGGTGACATGTGGAAAAGTGATGATGGTAAATATACTATCAGTAAAATTGCTAGTGGTAAATATGTTCTCAGTATAAATGGAGTGGTGGCTCAATCAGAAAGATAATGTTATAATGTGGTAATGAATACAAAAGATCAAATAGTCAAATTAAGGCAGACTATACAGAGGCATGACCAGCTCTATCACGATCTAGATACACCCGAAATCAGCGATCAAGCCTATGACGCATTATTATTTGATCTAGAAAAATTAGAAAAAGAAAATCCTAAAATAGCCAATGATATCAAGGATATAACTAGTCCTATATATAAAATAGGTTATAAAGTAAATGAGAAAAAAGGCTTTAAAAAAGTTAAACATAATGTACCTCAATGGAGCTTTGAAAAAGCTTTTACTTATAGAGATTTAGAAAATTGGGAAGAGAGGAACATGAAGATATTGGGCTCTCAAAATGCAATTAGATATATCTGTGAGTTAAAAATAGATGGATTGAAATTAGTCTTGACTTATAAGGATGGGTCTTTGATAGGTGCCGCGACTAGAGGCGATGGTGATACAGGCGAAGATGTAATCAATAATGCGAAAGAGATCAAAGACATAGTTCATGACATATCAGATGAGAGAGAAATAGTGATAATAGGTGAAGTGTGGATGGATAAAGATGAGCTGGTCAAAATAAATATAGAAAGAAGTAAAAATAGTAAAGATAAACTCTATGCCAATGTTCGCAATCTAGCTGCTGGTACATTAAGGCAATTAGATGCTGCTATAGTGAAAGAGAGAAATCTTAAATTCTTTGCTTATCAAATAGAAATCATGGATAGTGATAAAAATTTACAGTCTCAAACAGAATCTCTGGAGATGATAAAAAGTTTAGGGTTTAAAATCAATACAGAATATAAAAATAATTTAACACTCAAAGATACACAAAAATATTATGAATATTGGAATGGAGTAGTAGGTGATATACCAAGAAGAAATACTATGCCTTATGGTATAGATGGTATAGTGATCAAGATGGATGATAAAAAGATTTTTGATGCCCTAGGATATACAGCCAAAGCACCGCGTGGTGGTATTGCTTATAAATTCCCTCCTGAGATAGTACATTCAACTATTGAAAATATAGTTTTGCAAGTTGGTCGTACTGGTGCCATCACACCGGTCGCCATCATGAGACCGGTCGCTCTAGCCGGTTCTATAGTGTCTAGAGCGACTTTGCATAATATCGATGAGATACAGAGACTAGATGTGAGAATTGGCGATACAGTAGAGCTTAGAAAAGCAGGCGACATCATACCAGAGATATTCAATGTTATCAAAGATTTACGGCCTGATACATCTGCAGCCTTTAATTTCCCCACTGTATGTCCGAGTTGTCATAGTATTTTAAAAAATGAAATTTTTAACAAAGATAAAAATAAAGTCTCTGTAGATATATACTGTCTAAACAAAAGCTGCCCAGCTAAAAATGTTGAAGGTATGATACACTTTGTCAGTAGAAAAGCTATGAATATAGAGATGCTAGGGGAGAAAATAGTAGAGGAATTTATTTCTTTGGGCTTTATCACTGACTATGCTTCTATATACAAACTGAAATCTCATCGAGATGAGCTGATACAGCTAGATGGCTTTGGGGAGAAAAGTATAGATAACATATTGAGCTCTATAGAGAGATCAAGAAGTACAGAGCTATACAGACTTATATTTGCTTTGGGTATCAGGCATGTGGGTGAGATTACCAGTAAGGATATAGCGAAAAATATAAAAAATATAGAAACCCTTTTCCAGATGGAAGTTTCAGACTATTTAAGTATAAATGGTATAGGCACAGTCATAGCTGATAGTATATATGAGTATATGAATGATGAGGGAAATATAAAAAAGATAAAAGACTTAATGTTATTTTTAAATATAAAATCTGAAGGAAAGAAAGACTCCGGTAGTGAAATAAAAGATAAATTTAAAAACATGACCTTTGTTATAACTGGGATATTACCAAGTTTGAGTAGAGAGCAGGCCAAAAGCTATATAGAATTGAGAGCAGGGAGAGTATCTAACTCAATCTCAAGTAAAACTACATATCTGCTGGCGGGAATTGAAGCAGGCTCAAAGTTAGATAAGGCTTTGGTATTAGGCATAAAAGTGATTGGTGAAGAAGAACTTTTTATGTTATAATTTATTAAATATATGAGTATAAGTATAGATGATATTAAAAATTTGGAACATTTGTCTAGGCTTAAATTGACAAGTCAAAATAGAGACGAGCTTTTATTTGAGGTAGCCAGTATAGTTGAGTATGTGGGGCAAATCAATGATTTAGATTTAGGTTCTGTAGACAATAGTACTTTGATACACAGTCATAAAAATGTAATTAGAATAGATGAGGTGTATAGGTCAGATGAGCAAATGCTAGATTTACTTCTAAACAATGCTCCAGAGCAGCAAGATAATTTTATAAAAGTCAAACAAGTAATCAAGAAATAATTATATGCTAAGCTTAAAAGAAATTAAAAGTGCCTATAAAAATAAAACTCACACTGTGCGCGAAGTGGTGGAGATGACTTTAGAAAATATAAAAACCAAAGATGTGGAGATAGGGGCGATGCTAGGTATATACAGTAGTACCTCGATAGATAAGTGCATAGAAAAAGCCGAAGCCATATTATTACGAGGAGATGCTACTATGCTAACAGGTGTGCCGATAGTTATAAAAGATAATATACTAGTATCGGGAGAGAGGGTGACGGCGGCTTCGAAAGTTTTAGAAAATTATATTAGTACTTATGATGCGACTGTGATCAAGAAATTAAAAAATGCAGGTGCCATACTTATAGGTAGGACCAACATGGATGAATTTGCAATGGGTAGTGCTACTAAAAATAGTGCTTATCAAATAACCAAAAATCCACTAGACATGAGCCGTGTCCCTGGTGGTAGCTCGGGTGGATCAGCAGCAGCAGTAGCTGCAGGATATGTGTCTGTCGCTCTCGGATCTGATACTGGTGGATCAGTGAGACAGCCAGCAGCTTTTACTGGTCTAGTAGGTTTGAAACCTACTTATGGTGCAGTGAGTAGATATGGACTCATCGCTATGGGTTCATCGTTAGATCAAATAGGCCCCATCACTAAGAGTGTAGAGGATAATCAGGCGGTGTTTGAAATTATCAAAGGCAAAGATAGCTTCGATGCTACCAGTCACGATAATCATAGCGAGTCAGATAGAGCTACGAAGAAAAGAGTAGCAGTGCCGCGAAGTTTTATCGATAGAGATGGTA
>JAYVSD010000013.1:0-4001 GCA_043775745.1 bacterium
GGTTGCGCTCACTGGTAAGGATGTTATTGGTATCGCATCTACAGGTACAGGCAAGACCGCAGCTTTCATCGTGCCACTTATCACGCGTATGTATAATGATGAGATGCATAATTGTATTATCCTGGCACCTACACGCGAGCTAGCTCAGCAAGTAGAAGAGGAGTTTATGTCTCTGTCTCGTGGACTACGCATGCCATCGGTCGCTTGTGTGGGGGGAGCACCAATATTTCGTCAGTTAAAAAGGCTAGAGCGTGATGTCCGTGTAGTAGTAGGCACACCAGGTAGAGTCAAGGATTTGATAGAAAGAGGCAAGATCAACATGGCCAATATACACTCGGTCGTACTCGACGAGGCCGATCGTATGTTAGATATGGGATTTATCGGGGATATGCGTGAGATACTAGGCATGATGCCGCAGGATAAAATGGGTCTATTTTTCTCCGCTACATTTTCCAAAGAGATACAGGCACTATGTCATGACTTCCTCCGTAATCCAGAGACCATCTCGATCAAGACGCGTGACACTGCCGCATCAGTAGATCAAGATATAATCGAGTTTAGCGGTCGTGAGGATAAGCTAAAGAAGCTACATGACTTGCTCCGTGAAGAGAAAGCTAAAAAGGTGCTAATATTCTGTGAGCGTAAACGCGACGTGGACACTCTCACTAGTGATCTGCGTGTCGCTCAGTTCAAAGCTTACGGCCTACATGGCGATATGCGTAACCGTGAACGCGAGCGTGCAGTGCAGGCTCTCACCGAGGGATCAGTACAGATAGTAGTCGCGACTGATGTCGCAGCGAGAGGCATAGATATCAAAGATGTGTCACTAGTGGTGAACTATGATGTACCGGGCAATTACGATACTTATGTGCATCGTATAGGGCGTACTGGTAGGGCCAACGCCGTCGGACACGCTATCACATTCGTCCCACACTCTCGCTAAAGCAGATTAGCTTTGATATCAGACCAGCATTAATAAAAGATTTACAAACCACCCATCTGACGCGGTAGCATCAGATGGGTGGTTTGTATTCGCAGTCTTAATAATTGTAATTTCGTTAAATGAAGTTGACAAAAATACAGATATTTGTTAAGATTAGATGTATGTATATACAAAGAAATTTAGAAAAAGTGATAAAAAGTCAACTTTTTAGAGGAAAGGTTGTTATTTTGTATGGAGCTAGACAGACTGGCAAGACTACACTTGTAAAGCATATACTTAGTGACTATAAAGAAAATGAAATAAGGTATATAGATTGTGAGCTTTTGTCAAATAACAATTTGTTGAGTAGGGGAGATGATAAAGAATTATTTTCACTTGTTAAAGGATACAAAATTATTGTATTTGATGAAGCTCAAACGGTAAATAGAATAGGTTCTATTTTAAAAAGCTTACATGACAATTTGCCTGAAGTGCAGTATATTGCTACAGGTTCATCTTCTTTTGATCTTGCAAATCAAGTCACAGAGCCACTAACTGGTAGATCATTGGAGTATATATTATACCCAATTGGAATTACAGAACTAGTTAATAATAATTATGACGCCAGCACAGAGATTAAGAGTTTTTTACGTTTCGGCTCTTATCCAGGCATATTGCATTTAAAGGAAGAAGAGAAAGAAAGAGACTTAAATTTATTAGTAACACAGTATCTTTATAAAAATGTATTAATGGTGGAAGGTCTTAAAAAACCAGAGCTGGTAGCATCTTTGTTAAAATTATTAGCCTACCAGATTGGTAGTGAGGCCTCATATAGAGAGCTCGCAATGAAACTTGAGACTTCTGTACCAACTATACAAAAATATATTAGTTTGTTAGAAAATAATTTTGTAATTTTTAGGATAAAATCTTTTTCAAATAATAAAAGAAAAGAAGTAACGCAAAATAGAAAGATATATTTTATGGATCTGGGCCTACGTAATGCACTTGTAAATAATTTTAATCCAATAGAGAAATATGGCAGATCAGACAGTGGTGTATTATTTGAAAATGCAATGATCTTGGAAAGATTAAAGTATTTATCACATTGTGGTGCATTTGGATATGAGCAAATGTTTTGGCGTACAACTACTCAAAAAGAGGTAGACTATATAGAAAATTATAGAGGAAAAATAAAGGCATTTGAATTCAAATTAAATGAAAATGCTAAAGCTGGAGGTGTATTGGCATTTAAAAATTTATATAAAGATATAGATGTAAAAATCATAGACCCTTACAAGATTTATGATTTTGTGACCCAACAAAGCAAGTAGAACGAATAGCTAAATCCCCTTATATATCAAGGGGATTTGTTATTGACAAAATATATAAATACTGTTAAAATTATGTAAAGCTCATTCGAGCCTATTCCGCCACCACATTAGGAATTCAAAATGAGTACGTTACTTTCTTTCGAGATGCAAGCACGTCGTGACGAGGCAGATCGTGTGTCTGTCGGTCGAGTGCGAAAGCTTTCGGTCAATGTCTTTTGGCCGTCTGCGCGCCAGATGCGCAAGCGCAACACTGACCCATACATTGAGTATGTGCAAGATGGTCACACATGGCGAACTCACTTTGCAGTCATGGACTTGATGTCCTATAACTGTCGGCCAAAGGCCGCAGTTGTCACTCTTCAAAAAGGTCACTTGCCAAAAATTGAGCTGAGTCTCAAGGATCGGGCTTTCACTGTGATCGTCGGCAAGACACAGGTGGTGCAGCCTCGATCACGGACGTACTGATCGATTCGCCACCCACTCGCCCTACGGTGCGACACATGTACGCAAGTACACAAGTCGCACACGAGGGCGATTTGTTATGGGTATACATTATAGAATAAAGCTAATTGTTTTAAAAAATTAGCTACACTTTTTGCATATACCAAAAAATTCAAGTGAATGAGTATTGATAGTATTAAAACTTTTAGAATGTTTAAGTATGTTCTTTTGCAGTGTGTCCTGATTGCAGTTTGCTATATCCTCTATACTCCCACATTTCTCGCACACTATATGATGATGGTGATGGTCAGTATGTATATATTCGTAATAACTAGCAGTACTATGCAGGTTGACTTTGTATACGATTTTAGATTTTGAAAAGTCTTCTAATGCACGATAGAGTGTCACTTTATCTATACTGCGTGCCATATCTCTACGTATATCAGAAATAGAAAGAGGTATTTTTTTATTTTTTAAAAAAGCTAAAAGCTCGACACGTCCTTTGGTGACTCTGTAGCCATTTTTACGTAAAAGATTTTCTATCTCTAATTTATCTTTGTATACAATCATTGCGTTATTATATCATTAACGCAAATGTATTGCAATAGTTTTATAATTATGTTATATTTATAAAAGCAAATAAGTTGCGTTATTATATGAAAAAAATATATTCAGATATAATATCCCTTACAGACCTTAGACCATCACCATATGTGAATAAAGCTTTCTCTAAATTAGTAGACTACGCTACTAATCATAGAAATATCCCTAACTTGCATGGTAAACAATACACAAAACTTAGAAGTATTAGTGCCAAAGCCGAGTATGAATTAGAAAAAAGCACTTCTATATTCGTATCTACTTCCCGTGAACCACTCAAAAATTTGAGAGATTTTGTATATTATAAAAACTATGAAGATCTAACTACATTAGAGTACGTTAATATCTCAAACATTAGAAATATAAATAAAGTATTATTTGTAGGTGGTGGCCCATTACCACTAACTGCTATTATCTTGGCACAAAAGTACGACATACAGTGTGATGTGATAGATAATAATATAGAGGCTATCAACCTAGCAAAATCACTGATAGCCTCATTAGATCTTTCTAAAAAAATTGAAATAATACATGCCAACGCAAAAAATTTTACTAAATATGTAGGATATGACTGTGTGTATTTAGCTGCAATGGCAGAGCCGATGAGCGATAACAAGATTTCTTTGATACAAAATATATACACCCAAATGGGTATAAAATCTTTGTTGCTCTGTAGGTCAGCACACTTAAATCGAAAACTACTATAT
>JAYVSD010000014.1:0-8770 GCA_043775745.1 bacterium
AGTAAGAGATGAGGCGATAGCCGCACCGTATAGACCATATTTAGGTATCCATAGCCAGCAGAGGGAGACGAGCATGATAGAGCCGACTACACTAGAGTAGAGGAGATACTTTTCTTTTTTGTGTGTCATAAAAATTAGACTAGAAAAGTTGTTAACAAATATACCTAATATACCCAATGAATATACAAACAGAACTTTGTCCACTCCATTATAGGCTGCGCCATATATAAAATGGGTGACATGAAAACCAAATACACCGAACAAGGTTATAAATAATAAAGCTAAAATAATGTTGGCTATATAGCCGATAGCAATAGCTCCATATCTGATTTTAGATCTAGCACTCAATGCCAAACTTACTATGAGTATATTACCGATGATGCCAGAGGCTATACCAGGATACTCAGCGAGACGTAGTGTAGCACTATAGATGCCAAGATCATGATTAGATACATAAAACTTTAACATATATAGATCGGCCCTACTTGCTAGCAAAGAAAATACATATATACTGAGATAATATTTTGCTTCATATAAAACTTGCCAAGCATTATGTATTTCTTTTTTTATAAAAGTTAATATTGATTTGGCATATAAAGACTTTTTAAAATTATTTTCATATGTATTTAAATCAGAAAAAAGATTGTGGGACTTCATTAATTTTAAATTTAATATTATAAAAATAGATAAAGTAATTATAGTATCACTAAGTAGTATGACGAGGAAGTAAATAGCAGGAAGATGATAGTACACACCAGCGATACGAGATATTAAAATTAAAATAGATACTATCATGGCGGATCTATTAAATGATGGTACGAGTCTATGTGATACAGAGTAAGAGGCAAACAAAGATAAGAAAGAATAAGAAAATGTAGTGAGACAGATAGAGGTTAAATATATACCTAACTCATAAGCGTTGTCAGATTTCCAGATCACTATCGGCAGTACTATCAAAAGACCCACAAACCCTAAAAGTATTTTAGCTCTATAAGATTTCGCAAATATCTGAGAAGTTTCTTTCTCTTCTGGGTGCCTTAGTAGTGTGTAGGTAGTATAAGTGTCGATACCAGAGCTAGCAAAGACTGTCATCATGGCTAGATATTGAGCATAAGAGATCAGGCCTAGATTGGCAGGGCCTAGATATTTAGCTACAAAAAATAGCGAGACCAGAGAATTGACCTGTGATATGATCTGTAGTCCGACATAAGAGCGTAACAGACTATAAGTGTAAGAGCTGTGCACCCTGTGCCAAGTGTATTTTATTTTTCCTATCAAATTATTTGTTTTCATTTTAACCTAATCTCAGTATTCTTTTGAATATAATTCTCAAATTACCACGTAATATAGCTTTACCAATTTGTACTATTCCGACAGACGAGAGTACTTTTATGTACAATGGCTGCCAACTATAATTCCACAGATGTACAGCCACACTTTTGTCAGTGATATATTTTTTGTAGTCTTCTTTTTTATGAGCATTGGACAATGAATAAAAGTATTCTGACCCATATATAACAAGGCTTTTCTTTCTTTCTTCTTCTGACATTTGAGTTATAGTTTTTGAGACTATTTTGGGTACGGCGATGATTTCGTTTAGATTTTTATTGTTATAATAATCTGCATAAAAGTTGTATAAATTTTTTATCAATTTATTATTTTTGTTTGCTGCTATGATACCACAGCTCACATGTATGGCATCCTCCATACCCCATATGGAAATATCATTATTATCCTGATTTTCTTTTTTCTGTGAAAAAAGAAAATCAGGATTCTTTAACATCAGCATATCGGTGTCTAGATAGACACCTCCGTATTCGTAGAGCTTTTGGAAGCGCACCACATCGGCGACATAGGCCCACTTTTTATTTTTATAAGCATTTTGCGCAAATGGTGGTAGGTCTTTTATATTTATGTTTGCTTCTGTCCATTCCATGATAATGTAGTTACTCATATGTATATGCCAAGAGTTAATACACCTTTGTATCACCTTGTTTTTCTTTATATCATGTGGACCAAACCAACACATGTGTATAATTTTTGGTATCATGTTATAATCATAACATGAATATTTTAAATTGGCTAAAGTTTAATTTTAAGAAAATATCAAAGCATAAACATCCCCTTGTATTCTTTTTGCATTTGTTAAAAAGTAAAGTTATATTTTTAATTGGTGATCATATGCAATGGTCTTTAGCCTTACCAATTTTTAAGTATAGAAGGAATAAATATTTTTTACATTATGCTCCCAATCAGTTTTCAAAGGTGTTATACACTTATCCTGATATAGTGAGACATCCTGATGATGAAGTTTTTTTATCTACTTATTTAAAAGAGGGCGACACTTACATAGATGTAGGTGCCAATATAGGCACCACTACCTTGGCCGCAGCTATGGCTGTGGGTGAGACTGGTTATGTTGTATCTTATGAGGCACACCCTGTAACTTTTTCTTATCTGGTAAGGTCTGCGATGGATAATACTAAAATGTTATCTCGTGTAATTTTACGCAATGTAGCTCTAGCATCTGCCCCTGGTAAGGTAGATTTTACATCATTTGATGGCCATGATGATATCAATCATGTTTTATCTCTCAAAAATGCTAGCTCAGTGAGTGTGTCAGCAGTCAGGCTAGATGATGAAAATTTGCCAAAACATATAGACCTGATCAAAATAGACGTAGAAGGTTATGAGTTGGAAGTATTTAAAGGAGCTTTAGAAATATTAAAAAATACCGACGCAATTTTCTTTGAAATCTTTGATGATAATTCCAAAATATTTGACTATGAGTCCAAAGAAGTTTTGATACTTTTATCAAAATTAAATTTTAAAATCTATAAAATAGATATACAAAATAAATATCTAACCATGGTACAAATAGAAAGATACATTGGCTCAAAGCAATGTGAAAATATGGTTGCGGCGAGAGATGAAGCAGATCTTTTGCAAAGAACAGGGTTTACAGTATCATAAGTATACTACATGGCTTTGGATGTGTAATTATGCTATAATCATTTAGTGAAAAAAACAAATATAGACAATAAAAATAGTGATAGACCAGGCATAGACAAAATCATAGTGAGAGGTGCCAGGACACACAATCTGAAAGATATAACCGTCGAGATGCCGAGGAACAAAATGATAGTGTTTACTGGACTATCTGGATCAGGGAAATCATCACTCGCATTTGATACTATATTTGCGGAGGGTCAGAGGAGATATGTAGAGAGCTTGTCAGCTTATGCCAGACAATTCCTCAACCAAATGCAAAAGCCAGATGTGGATGAAATCGTCGGACTCTCACCGTCTATATCTATAGATCAAAAGTCCGCGGGGAGGAATCCACGCTCCACGGTGGCTACTATCACCGAGATATACGATTATCTGCGTGTGCTATATGCGCGTGTAGGCAAGCCGTACTGTATAGATTGTGGTCATAGGATACAGAGACTCAGTAATGAGGAGATTATCAATTTTATTTTAGAAAAGATAAATAAAATAAAATATCATGATGTAAAAAATGGTGCAAAGGTAGGCACTAGTGTGATGGGTGTAGAGTATAGTCATCATGATGTGAATATATTGGCACCTATAGTGCGCGGTCGCAAGGGTGAATACTATCAGATGCTATACGAATATCTAGGTAAAGGCTATAGTGAAGTGATGATAGATGGTGTAAAGAAAAGTCTGCGTGAACAAATAGTTCTAGACAAAAATAAAAAACATAATATTTCTATACTGATAGATTCTATCACCATAGATGAGCTCAAGAAAAAGGATGTGAGTAAAGACGCGATGATGCGACTACATGAAGCAGTAGAGAGGGCGCTCCAGGAGAGTGAAGGACTGCTAGAAATAGACATACTCGGTGAGGTGACTGTGATGAGTAATAAATTTACTTGTCCGCATTGCGGCTTTTCTTTCCCGGAGATTGAACCTAGACTGTTCTCTTTCAATTCGCCTTATGGAGCTTGTGCTACCTGTAATGGTCTCGGAGTCAAATATATAGGAGCGCTCGACGCTTGTGATGATTGTGGGGGTAAAAGACTGAGAAAAGAAGCTTTGCATGTGTATTTAGATGAGACAAAGAAAATAAATATAGTGGATATCACCAATCTGAGTATAGATGAAGCCAGTAAATATTTTTCTTCACTCACTTTGACAGCAAAAGAAACAGAAATAGCCAAAGTGGTGATCAACGAAATACAGTCCAGACTTAATTTTATGCTCAATGTTGGGCTCAATTATTTGCAGCTCAACAGAAAAGCTGACACACTATCTGGTGGCGAAGCTCAACGCATCAGGCTGGCGTCGCAGCTGGGTAGCAAATTAGTAGGTGCCCTCTATGTGCTAGATGAGCCCACTATAGGCCTACATCAAAGGGACAATGCCAAACTTATAGACACTCTCACGGAGCTACGCGATATGGGTAATACGATCATCATCGTCGAGCATGATGAGGACACTATATTTGCGAGTGATTATATAGTCGATATCGGCCCACTCGCCGGTGTACATGGTGGACAAGTGATAGTGTCAGGATATTTAGAAGAGCTTTTGACTGCAAAGAGTAATGATAGTGGGTCACAGACGCTGGCGTATCTGCGTGGTGAGAAATCTATAGCACTCCCCACATCGAGGAGGACCAAAGATATAGGTAAAATCACAATCAAGGGTGGACATGCTTTCAATATCAAAAATATGGATGTACAGATACCGTTAGGCAAGATCACTTGTATCACGGGCGTGTCGGGAAGTGGTAAAAGCACATTGATGTATGAGATACTATATCGCAATCTAGAGGCGAGACTAGATAGAGCAAAGAGGACGGCAAAAATTTTTAATGCTGAAGCATTTGATGGTGCGCAATATCTGAGCCGTACTGTACTCATCGATCAGTCTGCGATAGGCAGAACCCCTAGGTCTAATCCAGCTACATACACTGGATGCTGGACACATGTGCGAGACCTATTTGCCGAGACTGCCGAGGCCAAGCTCCGTGGATGGAGACCATCTCGTTTCTCTTTTAATGTCAAAGGTGGTAGATGTGAAGCGTGTGATGGTAATGGTGAGATCGCAGTGGAGATGCATTTCCTTCCTACTGTATATGTTAGATGTGATGTCTGCAATGGTAAGAGGTTTATGAAAGAGACGCTAGAGGTGAAGTGGAAAGGGAAGAATATTTATGACATATTAAAGATGACAGTGGAGGAAGCTTTAACTTTTTTTGCTGATATACCCGCTATACACGATAGGGTAAGCACCTTGAACGATGTAGGTCTGGGATATCTGGAGCTAGGCCAGAGCGCGACCACACTCTCTGGTGGTGAGGCCCAAAGGGTAAAGATTAGTAGTGAGCTATATAGGACACATGTAGAGAAAACTATATACCTACTTGATGAGCCCTCTATCGGCCTACACTATGATGATATCGCGAAACTTATTGAGATACTTAACAAGTTAGCAGACAAAGGTAACACAGTAGTACTAATAGAGCATAATCTAGATATAGTGAAAAGCTCTGACTATATAATCGACATCGGCCCAGAAGGCGGTATTGGCGGTGGCCTCTTAGTAGCTAGCGGCACCCCAGAACAAGTCGCTGCAAATAAAAATTCTCATACTGGGCATTATCTGAAAGGAGTGCTGAAAAAGAAATAAAATCAAACATTTTTGTGATATAATGAGAGCATGAAAAAATATCAAGTAATATCTCTTATGGTCGTAACTATATTAATAGGTTCTCTATTTCTTTATAAGAAAAACGCTAACCCTATTAATTTTGCTGAGTGTAAGTTTGGTATGTCATGTGAATTTTGTAAAAATGGCAACTATACTGAATGGGATTCAAAGATTTCAGACGGTGCCATTACTTATTATGATTCACATAGAGATGTCTTAGTTGTTGTTGGAGGAATGAAAAGTGAAGGCAATAATATTGTTAAAAAATTTAAAGAAGAGTGTAAAGATGTGAAAATGTAAAAGTTGTAAAAATATTCCAAGCGAGTAGAACATTATCAGAAAATAATAAAGGTTCTGGTAGAGACTGATAGAGTAACAAAGGAGATAGATAACTAATGCCCCACTGTGATTGCTATCACATGTAGTGGGTCGATACCAGTGTCGGTTAGGGCTTTGCGTGCTGCGTATAATGTAGAGCCAGTGGTGGTAACATCATCAACTAGCACATACAAAGTATCTTTTGGATTAAGGTGTGTATTCTCCTTATTTTCTAGGGATGTTTCAGCATATATAGTATCATTTAAGGTGGCTGCGCGCTCTTCTACACTGTGTAGATGGGAGAGCTTGATGCTTATTCCTTTTCTTTTTATTAAATTTTGTACAGAGATATTTTGATTAGGTAAATACTTTATAAAAGCTTGGGCTATCAGCTCTGACTGATTATATCCTCTGGCGACTAGTCTGTCAGGCGAAATAGGTATGGGTACCAGCACGATGCTAGCACTATGCTGCATTTTATTAAACTCTATATATTTCTTTATAAAATTAGTAAAGTTGGTGGAGAGATGAAACATGAGAGAGTCAGCCAGATCATATTTATGATGATACTTGAGAGAGTAGATTATCTTTTTAAAATTCTCATCTTTATAAGAGTAGACACTGTATATCCAATTCACTCCCACCTCGGCGGCTGGCTGTAAATCTTTTACACAGTTACTACACAAAGACAAATTGCGATCATATACTTTACATAAAACACAAACTTGGGGTAGTAAAAATTTAATTATGTGAGTAAAAGTCATACGCTGTATATATGTGTCTATTATATAGATGTTTAACTTTTTGAGCAAGAGTAAAGATATAGAAAGGTAAATAAGATGACTACTTTGCAAAATCTTAAAAATGTGCTAGTATATAGTAACTATGACATTACAATTAGATGCAACTCCAAGAGTGCGCGGTGCAAAGATGGACGGTATGATACCTGCCGTAATTTACGGCAAACATGTTCAATCTACACCTATTTTTATCAATACTAGTGCTTTTACTAAAATATATAAAGAGGCTGGCGAGTCTAATATCGTAAGTCTAAAACTAGATGGTAAGACTGTGAATGTGATGATACAGGATAGACAGATCGATCCGGTAAAGAGTCACATCATACATGCCGATCTATACGTGATAGAGAAAGGACAGAAAGTGCATGTGGCTATACCTTTGTTATATGTCGGTGAGAGCTTCGCGGTAAAGAATCTAGGAGCCAACCTAGTAAAAACTATGCATGAGCTCAATGTTTCTGGAGATCCTACATTATTGCCTCACGAAATCACTATAAATATAGAAGCTTTGGCAGAACTAAATAGTAGTATATTGGTCAAGGATTTAAATTTACCCAAAGGTGTAGAGTTATATCATGTCAATCCTGATGATGTGGTAGCATCTGTGGTGGCTCAAGTGGAAGAAGATCTATCTGCTCCAGCTACATTAGACATGAGTGCAATAGAAGTAGAGAAGAAGGGTAAGAAAGAAGAAGAAACAGCAGAATAACACACAAATAAAAAGAGCATTGTCACAGACAATGCTCTTTTTGTGTTATAATATGTAGATGAAAAGATTTTTTATATTAAGTATGATACTCTGTGTATCACTATATTGCATACATCACACTTATGCCGCCAAAACTAAAGCTGAACTACAATCAGAACTTAGTGCCTTGGAGGCTGAGATAGCTAGACATAAAGAGCTGATCTCACAAAAGCAAAATGAGGGTAAGTCTCTCGCTAGGGATGTGGGTATACTCGATAACAAAATCAAGGCCAGCACTCTAGAAATCAAAGCCAGAGAAAAGAGTATCAACAATCTGTCATATAAAATTGCTGAGAAGAAAGACAATATCAGAGTGCTTTTACACAAAATAGATTTAGAAAAGATAGGTCTATCTGCTACATTGCGTAACGAGCTAGCCATGTCAGACAAAAACACATTGTACTTCTTGCTGGATAGTGGGTCCATGTCTCAGTTTGTAGAAAATGCTCAAAAGTATGATAATGTCAAACAGGCAGTCAATGAAAGTATGACTAAAATAAGTGCCAACAAAAGTGATTTGGAGCAAGTCTCTATAGAGCTATCAGATAGCAAAGATGAAGAGACGGCTCTAAAAAAGCAAACCATAATACAAAAAGAGCGCATCACCGAAGACCAAAATGAGAAAAAGCAGTTACTAATAGAAACTAAAGGCCAAGAGAAAATATATACAACTCAACTCAAAGATAGAGAAGACCAAGCAGCCAAAGTGAGGGCGGCAATGTTTGAGCTATCTGGATCTGTAGCTATCAATTTCGGTACGGCTTATGATATGGCTAAAAGTATGGAGGCTATTACGGGGGTGAGGGCATCATTTTTGATGGCTATAGTGACAGTAGAAAGTAATCTGGGTAAAAATGTAGGCAAGGGTAATTGGAAAGAGGATATGCACCCCACGCGTGATCAGCCTATATTTAAGCAAATCTGTGAAGAGTTGGGTCTCAATCCAGATACACAAAAGGTGAGCAAGAAACAATGGTATGGATATGGTGGAGCCATGGGTCCAGCGCAATTTATCCCTAGTACTTGGATACTTTATAAAGGTGCTATCACCAAAGTCACTGGTAATAATCCTCCTAGCCCTTGGAATACCAGAGATGCTTTTGCAGCCTCTTCATTGCTACTTAAAGATAATGGAGCAAGCAAAGGCGGCAGAGCTGCTGAGCATATAGCGGCAGTGTGCTATCTGGCTGGATGTGGTAATGCTAGTAAGGCAGCATATCAA
>JAYVSD010000015.1:0-10688 GCA_043775745.1 bacterium
TATATCCTGGTCCACCCATACCCCACGTATCTGCTTTACTTTTATCTTTACTATTTGGATCACCAGTCTGTATCATAAAGTCTTTGATCACACGATGAAATCTGACCCCGTCATAAAAGCCTTTGCCCATCAAAGTTTTGAAATTCTCTACAGTCTTGGGCGCTGTAGAGTTGAACTCTATCACTATCTCTCCCATATTTGTACTGATTTTTGCTCTATTTATTTCCATATTATTTTTCTTATTATTAACCTTGATGTTTGTATCTGTTGCATTATACACTGGAATAGTCGTACTCGCAACTATATTAGAATCTGCGTCTTTTTTTACACCTACTACAAAATTTATAACTTGTAAAGAAAATAAAATCACCAAGACAATCACTATCGCATAGATTATTTTCTTATTCATATTATTTACCAAATTTGATTAAGCTTTTAATTTTTCTGGATAGATTTCTCGCCCTCGTTATCAGCCTATCCTTTTTCTCCGCTAATTCCTCATCAACCTTGTCGCGTGCTGCATCTATGGCTTTATACATATCATCTTTCACACATTCTATGTGTATACTTCTGGTCCCTATCACTGTATGCACCTTACAATAGTAGTGTTCACCTCTCTGATGGTGTTTTTCTGATCTACCTAGCTCTATCTGCAACTGTACATGATCTCTGTCTCGCACTGCCAAGGTATTCATCTTTTCCATGGCATAATCGCGTATAGCGCTGGTCAGCTCCATTGTATGTGATTTGATTATGATATTCATATATTTTTATATATTAATTGATAAAACAAATTCGTCATAGTGTGAATTTGTTTATGTTATAAAGATCAGCAACATCATCGGTAGCTTCTATGTCTGTGTTTTGGCTGATTCTAGTCTCTTCTATGTCTCTGTCATCTATATTACTTTCTAAGCCATCTTTTATATTTGGATTTTCTTCTGTATACATACCTATAGTAGCTCCATCATCTCTGATTTTATCAAACATACCTTGATGCTTTCTATCTACACCTAGAGATCGTATGAGATTGGTAATGCCGAGCAGCTCATCATGAGAGAAATAGTCAATAGAGATTTTACCTCCTCTTTCTTTCGGCTCTATGGACACACGTGTACCTAGAGAGCTAGCTAAATTCTCCTCCATTTCTATCACTTCTGGAGTTATAAATGTACTTTTCTTTCTTACTTTTTCAAAAGCTATACGCCGCGCTAGCCTTTCCGCCTCCCTTACTGTCATCTTGCGTAGCAGCATCTCTTTAAAGAGTGTCATTTGTTCTGCTGGTCTATCTGTGAGCATAAGTAATGGCCGAGTGTGACCTTCTGAGATTTTGCCTTTGATCAAACCCTCCAATATGTCCTGTGGCAGCATGAGTATGCGCACAGTATTGGATACATACTCACGACTCTTACTCACCTTTTTACCTATATCTGCCCAAGTGAGCTTAAACTCCTCAGCTAGCTGCTGATAGGCCATGGCGCGTTCGACTGAGTTGAGATCGGCCCTCACTACATTTTCTATTATCGCTAGCTCCAACTTGTCTCTATTATCATGTCCTATCCTGATGATACAAGGCACTTGTGTCAGACCTGCAAGCTTGGAAGCGCGTTGCCGTCTCTCTCCTGCTATGAGCTCATATCTGGTCTCTATCGACCCATCATCATTATGTACCTCCTCTCTGGAGAGTACTAATGGTTGCAATATTCCATATTGCTTTATACTATCAGCTAGCTCTTGTAGGGCATAAGGTTCAAACTCCCTTCTGGGCTGATAAGGATTAGGATGTATTTTATCTACTTCTATCCAGAAGATTGCATTTTCCATTGTAGCCATATGTTTGTATATATATTATATCACAAAATTAAAAATTATTAGCGTGAATAAGTATAAATATCAAACTATCTTGCTCAATATCCACCATATTGCATTGAGTAAAATAACAAAAGCCAATAATCCCCAGATACTTGTATAGGATAAATAGGGGTTGAGCTTCAAACTATAATAAGTCACAACTGATCCTAATATGGTACTGGATACTCCAAAAGTAATAAGGGTAATAGGAAAAGTAAGTATGCGCAATATGGGTATCACTATATAATTACAAACATACAATATCAAAGCTGTCGCAAAGAGGCCTTCATATAGATGAGCATAGTCATTATAATTGATAGTTATAAAAGATAGAGCATAGTCACTGATCCATAATGCTAACACAAACAGTAAAAAATGTTTGATCATAGATTTCTAGCTACATTTATAAAGTTACTTTGCTGATTTGACTTTCTTTGGTTTCTTTGTTTCTTTTTTGTGATACTTTTCTTCTTTGGCCATATATTTATTTAAATTTAATTTACTATATACTAATATATTTATTATATCAAATAATAGATGACTACATATAACTTTATCAACAATTTATTTGCAGCCAGCAGCTTTCTGCTTACCATTTTCTATTGCAGCACTCTCATCTTTATAATAAACCTTATTTTTAATACTGATCTTGCTATCACATAGACCTTCTATATAGTATTTCTTACCTTTATTGCTAGCATAGATTTTACCTACAGAGATTACCTTATTTATTACTTCTGAACTTGTAATTTGAGTGGTATCCATATCCTTCGGAGAGGGATTAATGGTAAAGCTTGATTCTAATTTATCTTTATTTATTATGGTGTCATGGCGACCCAGAAAGTATGCTAGTATGATCAAGAGAGGCATGATAATAGTCAACATCCAATCTGTGGATAGACGCAGGTTGATTCTTTGTGCAAAATCTTGTATAATGGTATGCATAAACTAATTATATTATAACAAAACTATGGCAACAAGAAAAGCCGCGGGTACCGCGAGAAATCTAAAAGATTCTAATCCACAATATCTAGGAGTGAAAAAATATGACGGACAAGGTGTAATACCTGGCAACATCATAGTGCGTCAACGTGGATCACGCATCATAGCTGGACGCGGTACTAAATTTGGTACTGACTATACAGTATATGCAGTAGAAGCAGGTAAGGTCAAATACTCCGAAAGACGCATGAAACATTTTGATGGCTCTACCAAGACTAAAAAAGTAGTTTCTGTGATTATCTAACCTCAAAATCAAACTTCATATGTGTCTCCCCATTGCTACCTCTGACAGTAAAGGCGTGTATGCCCTTACTTTTGACTGGCAAATCAAAATATATTTGCTTGGGATTTAATGATACTTTAGATGTTTCAAATATACCATCTGCTATTTCTGCTTCGGTGATGGCGCCATAGAGATTACCTTTACTATCTGCATTTCTAATCAAAGAAAAAAGTATAGCTGAGCCGATTTTCTTTTTGTTATCAGAAGCTATGGCTTTGAGCTCTGAGAGCAGTTGTAGATGATTAGAACTTTTCATCTTTATAGCTTCCAGTTTTTGGTCTTTTTCTTTGATAATTTTATTTTCGAGACCCTTGGTTACCCTATCTGCTAATCCCTGTTTTAGTAAAACATTCATAGCATATGAATCTGAAACTTCCATTACCGTGTTCTTTGGACCTAGTCTAGGTACATCTTTTTTAAGTATTACTTTCATATAATGTGTATGGTGGATTTTATCTTTTGACTTTTATAGCTACTGTCTTTGTGCTAGTAGCTAAATTTATACCTTTAAGTACTTGTATAGCACGATTTAACTGTGTATCTTTGCCTTTGGCTTTAAGAGCTTCATCTAGTTCCACCTTGTAATCAGGATCTATACCATTTTCACTTATGTTCACGCCTTTTGGTGTATACCATTTTGCTACTGTGATTTTGACTGAGCCTTTGTTACACTTTTCCACATTAGAGTTATTGTCTCCGTTGAGTGTGGTAGTGGCTGCATTAGAATTGGTCAAATTATTGATCAGCACTTTGACCATACTCTTGTCAGCTTCACATAAGTCTATAAGCTCTTGCACACTACCCTTACCAAAAGTTTTCTTACCCACTATCTTTGCTACACCATGATCTTTGAGTGCTCCAGCTAGTATTTCACTGGCACTAGCCGAGCCTTGGTCAGCTAGTATCACTAATTTTAAATTACTATTAAAAGCATTAAAACCTTTGGATCTGTGATTAACCTCTTCGCCCGTCTTTCCTCTTTTTTCTGAAACTATAACTTTACCTTCTGGTAAAAAGAAACTAGCCATATTTACTGCTGCTTCTAGATATCCGCCTGGATTACCTCTTAGATCTATTACCAATTTATCTAATTTAGATTCTGAAAATTTGATGAGTGCTTGTCTAAACTGCTCCGAAGACTCTCCAGAAAAATTATATAAACTGATAACAAACACTCCTTCTACAGTCTTGGTGTCCACAGATGGCACATCTATCTTGCTGCGTAAAAGGTTAAAGACTATTTCTTTGGTGCTAGTACCTCGCAGTACCCCTACCTTTACATATGTGCCTATATCTCCCCTGATCATATCTATTACTTTATCTATAGGCAAACCATATGTACTAGTACCGTTGACGCTAGATACTATATCTGCACTCTTTATACCAGCCCTATAGGCGGGGGTATCCTTCACTGGGGCTATCACAGTAGCTACATTATTTTTTACAGCTATTTGCATACCTACACCCCCAAAAGATCCTTTCACTGTTTCTTGGAAGATCTTGGACTCCACAGGCTCAAAATAGGTGGTATAAGGATCATTATAAGCGCTCACATAACCTTTAACAATGCCATGTTCTAAATCAGAGCTGGTAGGTGGTGTGCTTGAACTTTTCCATGATATAAACTTTTCATCGAGCAGGCTCTTGACTTGAGTCAAAGTACTACTAGCATCATAGCTCTGTGCATGTGCTACATCAGATCCTCTGCTCATACGACCAGCGTTGTAACTTAATAATGATGATACGACTATTAATGTGAGTACTATAGCTTTATTAAAGTTTTTGTTATTGTTATGCATAATTGTGAATATTAATCTATATATTATACTATTACATGCTATAATATACAAATGATAAACCGTATCAATCACAAAAACATAACCTGGATAGATGTGTATAACCCCACAGAAAACGAAATTGTAGAAATATCTGAAGAGTTCTTGCTCGACCCTATAGTTAGGATAGACATCGCCACACCTACTTTACGCTCTACTCTCATGGAATATGATGACTATATATATACAGTTATACATTTCCCCATGTTGGATAAAAATACTAGCTTCAATGTCGAGTTAGACTTTATCATAGGTAAACATTATCTCATAACCATACACTATGATCAACTAGAAATGGTAGACAGAAGAGAGAAAATAATAGATAGAGCGATGGACAATAGACCCAATGATGAACATCATGCCGGACATGTATTTCTCGAAACCTTGTCCAGCCTATACAGAGCTAGCAATAGTGCTCTAGACCCAATAGATGAAAAGCTTATGGTAATAGAAAGATCTATATATAAAGGCGAAGAGAGAAAGATGGTCAGCTCGATCTCTGACACCATACATCATCTGATAGACTTTGACCACTCGTTACGATTACATGACAAGATTCTTTTACATCTCATCGATTGGGGAGGTGAGTATTATGATAGGAAATTCAAAGACTCAGTCTATAGTTTGCGTTATATATATAATGAACTAGTAGATAGGGTCAATATGCTACGTGAAGACGCAGACGAAATGAGATCTACCAATGATTCACTACTACAACACAAAACTTCTGATGCGATGAAGACTCTCACCATGATGAGCTTTATTATATTTCCACTTTCACTCATCGCAGGACTTTTCGGTATGAATGCCCAACATATACCTATAGTTGGTAGTGAATATGATTTTGAAATCATTATTGGTATCATGGCTTTTGTCACTGTAGCACTCTCCGCTTTCTTTCGATACAAAAGGTGGATCTAACTTCTACATACAATAAATAATCCCCTGCACTGTGCAGGGGTTCAAAACAATTCTTGATTGGCAGAAGGTGGCGGCCCTTTAGCCTTGATATATTTTATCCACTCAGAGATGCTCTCCTGCATACTCAAACTGGTCTCATGTCTAGATTTTGTAATCACTCTAGATGTTAGCTTTCTTTGTTTTTTTACATAAGCCCAATCTCTCCTAGCGATATTCTCACCTGCTGACACCCATTCGGTATGATAAGGATTCCAGCACTCCGTAGTACTACACAGATGGTCTAGATGCAATCTTAATTTACGGTACGCCATGAGCAAAGCAAAAAACTGCTCTCTGTCTGTGGCATTACCATAAAAATTAAAATTTGGATTGATTTGAAGTAGCTCAGCCAATACCTTTGCTACTCTATGTGTGATGAATTTACCACTTTTTCCGTCATACCAAAAATTGATACGACCATAGCCACCGCTCTCACCTTTTTTGACTTTTCCATTTTTTGCTGTCTGTCTATGGCCTAGCCAGAGATAGCAACAAGACTGCTCTTGTGGTAGGTGAGCCAGACAAGCATTCGGAACGATTTTTGAATTATCCAGTAGTCTCTCTTGGAGACTTGAGTATTTTTTCACACAGCCTCCATCTCTTGATCAAATCCTACGCATCATGCGCTGGACACATGATAAGACTAACATATTTTAATAGAAAATGCTATAATTAAAGTATAGCATTACTTTAAAAATAAATATGCCCATTAAAATATACAACACTCTCGGCCGAGAGTTACAAACTTTTAAATCTATACAAAAAGGTGAAGTCAAAATGTATCATTGTGGGCCGACTGTGTACTGGGATCAACATATAGGCAATATGCGCGCGATAGTGTTTGCTGATCTTTTTAAGAGAGCATTGGAGTATAATAATTATAGAGTGACCCTCGTACGTAACTACACCGATGTGGGACATCTCACTGGGGATAATATAGGAGATGCAGATAGTGGCGAAGATAAGATGGATAAAGCCGCCACTCGAGAAGGTCTACAACCTGATGCTATAGCAGACAAATATATAGCAAGCTTTGAAAAAGATATAACTCTACTGCATGCCAACAGCGCAGATAGCAAACCTCGTGCTACAGAGTATATAAATGAGATTAAAATAATGGTAAATGAATTACTAGTTAAAGGTTTTGCTTATCAAACTTCACAAGGTATATATTTTGATGTGGTCAAATACCCTGAATACACAAAGCTTTCTGGGCAAAAGCTAGACCTACAATCAGTTCATGCAGGACATGGCAATGTAAGTGATGGCGAGAAAAGAAACAACTCCGACTTTGCTCTATGGATATATGCACAAGGCCCCCATGCAAAGGCTTTACAGACATGGAGCAGTTCTTTTGAAGATAAAAATATAATAATAAAAAAGAATGGTTTCCCTGGATGGCATATAGAATGCTCTGCCATGAGCCGAGCTTTGCTTGGTGATCACATAGACATACACATGGGGGGCATAGAGCATATCCCAGTACATCATACCAATGAAATAGCCCAATCGGAGTCGGCAAATGGGGTCAAGTATGTGAACTACTGGCTACACAATGAACATCTGTTAGTAGATGGTAAAAAAATGTCCAAAAGTGAAGGTACTTCATATCTACTTTCTGATATAATTTCTAAAAGTATAGATCCTTTGGCTTTACGTTACTTTTTCTTACAAGCGCATTATAGGAGTAAACAAAATTTTACTTGGGAGGCGCTAGACGCATCGGCGACTGCTTACAAAAAGTTAAAAAGACAAGTGGATATACTATCTGCATCTGACATGGACCCCCTCCACTTAGAAAAAAAGCTGGAGATAGAGGTGAATCCTAAATTCATATCTTATCAAAGCAAATTCCTTTCCTCTATCAATAATGACTTCAATTTTTCTCAAGCTTTAGCCATTATCTGGACTTTACTTAAAGACAATGATCTATCCTCTATACAAAAATTAGAACTTATACATGAGTTTAATAAAGTGTTGGGATTAGAATTATAAAATATAAAGTCAACATACCCAGTACTGTCATGAGGCTAGTCCAAAAGTGTGGGTGTCTATGCTGGCTTTCAGGTATGAGCTCACTAGCGCCAATATAGAGGAAGAAGCCAGCAAAGATAGCTAATACTATCGATAGATATTCTGATTTTAATATTATGAATTGTGACAGGACTATACCTATAGCTGGCGCAATAGCGTCTAGATATAACATGCTTTTGGCTTTGCTTATATTACCTCTGATTAGAGATAGATTGATAGTATTGATCCCATCAGAAAAGTCATGCAATAAGACCGCGACGGCAACCACCGTGCCTATGGTAGACGAAACTTGAAACGCAAAACCGATAGCTAGACCGTCTAACAGGCTATGTATAATCAAACTGATAGGCCCCAGTACGCTCGCATCTCGATGATGGGTGTCATGATTATCATAATGACTACGATCATCTTTTATATAAGATAAAGCTCTATCTAAAACCAGATATATCGCAAACCCGAGTGCCACTACCGAGGTAATAGTACTCACGGTATGATTTTTTGCCCCCAGCTCTATAGCTTCTGGTATGAGGTCAAACATCGCCACCCCCATCACTGCTCCAGCTGAGTAGCCAAGCACTAAATGTAATCTATCTTTAAAGTATAAAGCGAAATATCCGCCGATCATAGTAGTCGTCGCTGCCAATATACCTATATAAATTAAAGTCATATTTATATGATATCATCATTTGACTAATATCCCAAATCCTCTGTGAATACAAGTTTTTTCTTCACTTTTAAGTCTTTTAATAATCCCTTTACATACATCACAAAAGTAGGAGATCCACAGACAAAGTATTTGTAATCATTTAAAGCTTTACCTTTGATAGATAAGAAATTATTGACGATATTGCCATTTAAAATTTCATACACATCTATATATCCTCCGACACGTGTGAGCAAGAAATCTCTTTTATACACGGACTCTTTATCTTTATTACAATTGATATACATCGTCTCTGCTCCACCAAAGTGTCTTACTAGATCTACAAATGGTGTAACCCCCACCCCAGCAGAAATTATAACTTTAGGTTCTGTGCTTTGGGCTTGTTTAGTAAAGACTCCGTATGGTCCGTCTATATACACTATATCAGCTATTTTCATGTTTGATATAGATACAGCAAAATTACCAGAATTTCTAATTCCCAACTGTATATCACCCGTGGCCAGACCTTCATTATCTATAGGACCACTTTGCATCACGGTGAAAGGATGTTCGGACCTGAATCGTTTGGTCTGCATATATATATGCTGGCCTATACGCGGTGTAGGCATATATATGTCGGTAAAGAGCTGCTCTACCCACGTCTCCATCGCGATACTTACACTGTCTATAGGAGCCAAAGTCAGGGTGATTATATCACCAATCATTATAGATTTGACTTTATATTTATATTTGAAAAATCCAGACCAAGACATCAGCCTCCTGACCAAAATAAGTAAAAACACAAACATCAAAGCCTTTAAGAAAAAAAGTACATAGACATTTTGTGCCCATCTGCCCGCCCCCATAGCATGCATCCAAACAAAGATAAATAGTGGGTAAGCCAATAGATGTATATACTTCCAAGGCTTCCATTTGATCTGCTCTCGTACTATCGCACTAGTGACCCAGATAGAGAGCATCAAATATAATCCTATACGCCCTAGACTGATGGCAGTTTCGTTTACAAAATTAAAATTGAGTATAAATATCCACGACCAAGAGCTCATATATGCCATCATCTCTTCGATAGGGTGTAAAAAGACCAAAAGTCCACCATATATACCTAGCCATTTATGTATCTTGTTCATCTTTACATTATCAGTAGTAAAGTATTTAAAAACATGCCTACTCCCTAGTACTATCTGTAACCAGATCAATATCATGCCTATATATCCGAGACTATTTGCGAGTATTTGTATATGTGTCATTTGTATATTATATATTATTTTATATTTTTATAAAAGTGTAGGGAAGTTTTCACTTTTTAATATTTTATCATCTTTGATAATAAAATATTCTATACTATTTATCTTTTTGTATTTCTCTATCCTATCATCCATACATAAAACAGTTGCATATACATCAGCAGTCACAGCATCTGGAGCTATCACATATGACGCAGCCCAGACCTCAACATCACCTTTATTTATAAAATGATTTACCTTCTTTGATTTACTTATCCACATCCTCTTAAAAGATGAAGAAGCTGCAAAACCTTTATTTTTTAAGATTATTTTATGTATATACTCGTCACCGTATATAGGGTGTTGCATATATATTTCTATTGGTTTTTCACGATCACTAGTCATATACATGTCTCCACCTCCATTCACCAGCATATATTTTATACCAAAGTCCTCTTTCAACATCTTTGCTATTTTATCTATGAGATACCCTTTCCCTATACCGCCTAGATCTATATTATTTTTACTTAAAGTATGTCCATAACCTTTCTCTTCCAATTTATCTTTTATAAAAATATCAAAGACACCATTTGTCTCTGTGTGGAACCGCTCTGATTTTTTGAGTATATCAGATAATTCTGTGTGTATACGCATCTCTTCCAAAGTTAAAATGTTGATCAAACTTTCAGGATCGAATCTAGAATATTTCTTTTCAAAGTTTTCTATAATATTTATCAAAGCCAAAGCTATAGCCTCGACTTTGATCTCTATATCATCATATATCTCAACCCAAAATTTGGTACTGAGCGCCTCATATCCATTTAGTATTAGCATTA
>JAYVSD010000016.1:0-3473 GCA_043775745.1 bacterium
ATGGAGTTTATACAGCGCTTTGTAGGAGAACACAATATCATGACCAAGAGATTTTTTTTGGTCATACCCTATATACCAAGCGTACTCAGTAGTATGAATGATAAAGGGGACATGTTTTTACGTAATAGAGAACAGCTCTCTGAACGTGTATCTGTAGTGACACAAGGACTTTCTCGCTTTGGGGTCAAATCGTCACAGTTAGATGATAATGAGTTGGCTGAAATGTATTATGGAATATTCAATCCTGGAGAATTTAATAAATCAATAATAACATAAATATGGGAATACTAGATATATTTAAAAATAACAGCAAGGATATAATAGCCTCAGATAACGTGGCTTTGGAGGCTGTAAACAAAGCAAAGAATACACATCTCAAAGATGCTATTGCACCAGCCGCTATTGGTATAGAGTCCAAAGGTTTAGCACTAGGAGGACTACGCACTCGTAGTTATTTTATAATGTCTTATCCTCGCTATCTTAGTGATAATTGGTTCAGTCCTATTATCAATTTAGATAAGGTATTTGATGTTGGTATACACATTACCCCCCAAGACACAACAAAAGTTATGAATGAGTTGCAACACAAAGTAGCCGAAGTAGAAAGTCAACTCATATTGAAGGATGAGAAGGGTCAGACTAGAGATCCTAAATTAGAAACCGCTTTTAGTGATATAGAGGATCTGAGAGATAGTTTGATGCAATCCGAAGAAAAGATGTTTGAGGTGGCAGTATATATAACCATCTATGGCAATGATGATAGTGAGCTAGATAAAGTTGAAAATGAGATTAAAAATATATTAGAAAGTAAGCTTATACAATTTAGACCAGCACTATTTCAAGAGGTGGAGGGGTTTTTTTCTTCCATACCCTTAGCTATAGATAGTGTAGGGCAGAATACTAAACTTAATACCACACCACTTTCTTCTATATTTCCTTTTGTTTCTTTTGATCTTACTTCAGATAGGGGTATTATGTACGGGGTTAACAGGCACAATGGGTCTCTAGTTATTTTTGACAGATTTTCTTTAGAAAATTATAATTCTATTATCTTTGCCAAGTCTGGTAGTGGTAAAAGCTATACTACCAAGCTTGAAATATTGAGAACTCTTATGTTTGATACTGAGGTGATTATTATAGACCCAGAGAGAGAATATGAATATCTAACCGAAGCAGTGGGTGGTAGATATTTTGATATTTCTCTTACCTCATCACACCATATCAATCCTTTTGATTTACCACCCGTCACCAAAGACGAATCCCCTTCTGATATATTGCGTTCAAACATAGTCAATCTGGTGGGTCTATTTCGTGTGATGCTGGGTGGTCTGACTCCAGAGGAGGACGCTATAGTTGATCAAGCCGTAAGCGAGACCTACGCCTTAAAAGATATCACCCCTGGATCAGACTTTACTGATATATCACCACCACTACTGAGTGATTTTGAGTCTGTACTCAAAGGTATGGATGGCGCCGAAAAGGTTTTGGAGAGGCTGACAAAATACACCACTGGATCTTGGTCAGGATTTCTCAATCACCCCACCAATGTGGATATTAATAAAAAATGTGTGAGCTTTTCTATAAGAGATATGGAGGATGAACTCAAGCCTGTAGCTATGTATCTTGTTACTCATTATATATGGAACACAGTAAGGAGAAATATCAAAAAGAGACTCTTGGTCGTGGATGAGGCTTGGATCATGATGAAAACTGATGATACTGCATCATTTTTATTTGGACTAGCCAAGCGTGGTCGTAAATATTATCTGGGTCTATGCACCATTACTCAAGATGTCAACGACTTTTTGAAAAATCAATACGGCCTACCAATAATTACTAATTCGAGTATACAGCTACTGTTGAAACAGTCACCAACCGCGATAGATAGTGTACAAAAAGCTTTTAATCTCACAGATGAAGAGAAATTCCTACTCCTAGAATGTAATGTGGGCGAGGGTATATTCTTTGCTGGTCAAAAGCATGTGGCCATCAAAGTGATAGCTAGCTATACCGAAGATCAAATCATCACTAGCGACCCAGGCCAAATAGCAAAAATTAACTCTTTGAAGTAATTACTTTCGTGTTATAATATAATTATGAAAAAGTATTTTTTATCTTTTATATCTTTAATATTTGTTTTATGTTTTGTTTCTTTGTTATATACAGATATAGTGATGGCCCAAACTGTGAATGGTATAGTAATCACTACTAATCCAGAATACCCTATACCAGGATCTATAGTAAAGGTTACCTTAGAGACTTATCAATTCGATGTAGAGACGGCCAAAATTTCTTGGTATATAGATAATAAATTAATAGCTGAGGGTATAGGAAAGAGGACAATAGAACTCAAATACCCAGATCTGGGTGTGACTTCTAAGTTGAAAGTAGTAGCCACAATAAATGGGGATCAAAACTATGTCGGAGGTAAAGTCTTTGGTGGTGCTACCGTGAACCTTTTATATGAGCCCGTCAACTCTTATGTGCCAGTTTGGTATCAGGGTGGCACATTGCCTTCTGAGGGTGGTAAAGTCAAACTATATGCCGAAGCTTATCTCTATAATAATAAGAAGCAAATACCCTCCGAAAATCTTATTTATAATTGGACTATCAATGAAGAGCCTACACCCAATATATCTGGTATGGGTAAAAACTCACCCATCATAGATCTAGACCCTATAGTGGGTGAGGCCTACGTGCAGCTAACAGTAAAGAGTATAGATGGGCTCTATGAGGCTAGAGCTTCTACTAGGATTACACCCGTAGCACCTATTTTAAAAGTTTATTATTTAAATGATGAAGTATTTCCTCATTTTATGGACTATACATACAAAATGAATAGGGCTGAGACCACCTTGTCTGCTGAGCCATTTTACACCCCTATAGAAAAAAATATAATGTATACTTGGACTATTAATAGTATACCCTCAACAAACAGGACAAAAGTATTTTCTATACGCAGACCCGTTTCTAATAATGGTCAAGTGGACTTTAGCCTAGACTTTAATAATAATAATAAATTATTCCAACAGGGCAGTCATAATGGTATTATAGTTTTTGATAAATAAAATGTCATATAACTATATCTATACTATTAATGGTAATATCTCTTACAGTGAAGACTTTGACAACTTGGAATTATGCTATGTCTCTCAAAGCAAATTCATTGCTAGTCCTGAAATAAAGCCTCAACCAATCCCGTCAAATTACAAGGCTGTGCTGACTATAATAGTGATAGTTCTGTTTCATCTCCAATTTATAATTTCAATACTAACATAGATCCAGATAAAAACAAGTCTACTATAGACCTAATTCCTGGTGCTGCTGTATATACATCTCTAGAGCCCATAAATGGCAATGCTTCTATATCTGTGACCCCCGACACCTTCTCTCTCTATCTCCAAACCTCATTTAATGTGATAATGGGAGTAATTATAGTGATGAGTGTATTTAGAATTATCTATGGTGGTATG
>JAYVSD010000017.1:0-2295 GCA_043775745.1 bacterium
CTTTTCGCATAGTCCAGCTCTCACCGTCATATCAGTACCCATCATAGCATCTACTGAATGTTTGCCTCCACCCCAAACTATAAGAGCAAGGAAATTTAAAATAAGCACGAAAGCATATTCATAACCACTTTTCACGATATTGAAACCATTCATACCGTGAACTTTATAAATAGCAACCGACATCACGATCAATCCTAATACTGCGGCTATTCTAGTGTTGAAGCCCACCAATAAAGCTATGCCACCAAGTAGCTCAGTATAGGCGGCCACATAAGTCCAAAAAGAACCGATGCCCATACCAGAAAACATATTTATTACTGCATCTATATTTTGGACCTTGTCCCAACCATGATAGACAAATACTACTCCCACCGCTATACGTATTAGCATTATTGCACATCCTTTATATTTCATAAATTGATTAAATATTTAATAGACAAATTTAAATCTGTCTATCTATATTATACTATGAATTTACTATCAAAAAACAAACATATGCACTTTAATCACAGATTTAAAGTCATTTTGATCTCTTTGCTTGGCTCCCAGGGAGGATCAAAGGTGAGATCGACTTCGCCTTCACCATTGTTGACCTCTTTCAATTTACTTTCTACTTGCTCTATTATCGAGTCAGCAAAAGGACACATCGGGCTAGTGAGTGTCATCGTCACCTTTAGACTATCATACATATCAAAGTCCTCAAGCCACTCACCCTTTTCTATATTTCTAATCAGGCCTAGAGTGACTATATCTATGTCTAGCTCTGGGTCTATTATTTCTTTTAAACTTTCTAAAATTTTATCTTCCATATTTTTATAGATTATACTCAGCATCTACATTTACATAATCCGAGACTTGCGTATGATGACTTACGATAAGGAAACTAGAATTATATTCCTCTTGTAAAAACTTAATCACTTGGTATATCTTTCCTATACTTTCTCTATCTACTCCACTGTCTATCTCATCTATAAGTATATATTTAGGCTTGAGGGCCAACAAGTGCAAGAGCTCAGACTGTTTCTTTTCGCCACCACTCATTTTATAATTAAGATCACGAGTGATGAAGCTTTTATCTATATTGAATCTATCTGCATACTCTAACATCTTTTTATTAAGGTCTAATATGCCCAATCCCACACATTCATTTTTATCATCTTTATTTTTCTTAGAAAGAGCTTTATGTAAAAGCTGTATCAGGGTTACACCCTCTATTTCTGGTACTTGTTGCATTGTCATGTATATACCAGCAGAGACACTAGCTGAAACATCATTTAATTTTAAATTCACACCTTTGGCTGATATATCACCACTCACCACCTCATAGCTAGGATGACCCATGACAGCCGATAGTAGACTGCTCTTGCCGCTACCATTTTTACCATTTAAAATATAGACTTTGCCAGCCTCCATCCCTAGATTAAAGTTCTCTATTAGATTTTTGTCTTGGCTTTTTATTTTAATATTTAAATTATTTATTTTAAGCATAAGTTTATACTAACATATTTCCAGAATCTTCTCCACTGCCCGATAAGGTAGTAACGCACAATTAACCCTTGACGGAGTGATCTGTATACCAAGTAGATTATATATATCCCCCGGCATGAGTAGCCTGAGATCTGTTATACTTTTACCTTTTACATAATCGCTCACTATGCTCATACTCGCTTGAGATATAGCACAGCCAACACCAGTCCAAGAGACCTCTGATATGAGCTGACCCACAAACACCACACACATCTCGCCACTATCACCACAGCTAGGATTGTCTCCTTCTCCACAGATGGCTCCACAAAATGAGGCTTCGAAACTTATTTTGTTCCTCGGATTATGTGCATGGTCGAGTATATTATCTTGATAGAGATCATTCATGTGGATATTATAAGTTATTTCGCTTGACAAAGCAACAACTTTTGCGATATGATGACAAAGTCATTCGTAAACGAGGAGACTCTACGCACGAATGTATGACCCTCGTCCATGGCGAGGGAGCTCAAAGAAAGAATGGGTGAAGATAGCAAACAAAAAACGCCGTCAACACCCACATGGAGATGTGATGAGGATCCCTACCCCGGAAGTAGAGTTTTACGAGGCCATGGGCTGCAGAGCTCAGAACAAAGAAGTCGGCAAGAAAGAAAAGCCAGTCTCGATGTTTTGTTTGGGTGGTAACCCGAGCAATGGTCGGGCGGTGGCAAGTCCACCAAAGTATTCTTTCCTACGACAGACCCCCGCACCACGTCGTGCTTGATCGATGCGACCACTCTCAAAGTCGTGTAAGCGCACCCGATGGTTTCG
>JAYVSD010000018.1:0-4529 GCA_043775745.1 bacterium
AGCAAATCTAGATACAACTAGCTCTGATATGGTGATAGATATTTTTAAAAAGCTTAACAAAAATGGCCTCACGATAGTGATGGTCACTCACGAAGATGAATATATAAAAGTCGTAGATAGGGTGATCAAAATGCAGGATGGTGTGGTGATAAAATGACTTAGATCTCATGCTATAATACATCCATGTCACGAGCTATCAAACATGTGTATAGGTTGAATATGGAGGATCGTAAAGTAGGACTAGCCTCGCTTATGATTTTCTTCTTTGTACTTTTTGATGGGGTACTCATGTATGCGGCTCCACTAGTGATGCAGCATCAGGGACTGACCGCAGGCACTATAGGCCTAATACTCGGCCTATCATCGGTCGCTGGTATGGGCTTTGATCTTATTATGAGTAGTTTGATCAGAGATATGACATATAGATCTATATTTTTCTTTATGCTTTCTGTGGCTGCGTTATATCCATTTGTGCTTTTCGGTGCCACTACTGTGACCATATACCTGATCGCGATGGCGGTGTGGGGACTGTATTATAATTTGTATAATGTAGGCACCTTGGACTTTGTAAGTAGAGCTGGACATAATGCGCATGCAAGAGAGTTTGGTGTATTTAAAGTCTTTGATGGTCTAGGCTATATGATAGCACCACTACTGGGGTCTTTTTTGCTAATAAGTATATTAAACAAAGACTATTCCAAGTATGTGATGTTGTTTTTGATAGCGCCAGCTTTTCTATTTTTCTTTCTACTAATCAACTATCATAAACATAAAGGAAAAGTGGCACAATTTAGTCGTCACTCGCAAAAGCTTATTATTCGCAAAAGAGTAGCATTTAATTTTGTAAAAGAGATGGGTATATGGAAGAAGGTGATAAGTAATTTGATGCCAGTACTACTACTTACTCTAGTTATCAACATGGTGGACTCAGCGATGTGGACGGTGGGACCATTATACTCAGAATCTTTGGGTGGTGGATATTTCATGCTGGCCTACACTATACCACCGCTACTCGTGGGGTGGGTGACAGGTAGGGTTGCTAATAGATTTGGAAAGAGGCACACCTCGACAATAGCCTTATTTGTAGGGTGTATTTTGATGCTTGGTATAGGGCTGATATCTTTTTTACCTTTGCTCTATGCGGCCTCTTTTGCTGTATCTTTTTGTTTTTCTTTGGCTTGGCCGATTATATCTTCTATATATGCTGATAATATAAATCGAGAGGAAGACACACATGAACAGATAGAAAGTGTAGAGGATCTATTTACCAATATGGGTGATGTGCTCGGACCCATCATGGCTGGCTATATAGTACAATATACAGGATCTCATAAGACTTTTTTATACGTAGGAGCTATCGGTGTGCTTTTCTCCATCACACTATTTTTATTTAAAAAAGAAAATAGAAGTACTATTTAATTTGTAAGGTCGTACACACAATCCCAATTACCGACAGAGGAGTCAATACATGTCTCAAAATTAGGACTGCTTAAATCTTTACCAATATAGAACTCACCACCACCAAGTTGACCGCTCTCAAGGGTATCCTCCACGTCTACATTAGACAAGTCACTGTCATTATCACCGTCCAGAGCACTCGTGTGCGCCTCTAGCTCAACAAACAATTGATATGTTGGTAAATAAATTGCGGTTATAGATGTGGTAAAGCCAACTATATCATGAAAAGAGTTATATATAGGCACGCTAGTGTTAATAATGGTGCCACACGCTACAAAATTACCTTCTCCTCTGTACCCGTAAGGCTGTATTGCGGTCCATGGCACGCTGATAAAGTTAGATTGTAAACTAGCCACATTATTATTTTTAATTTTGTTGTACAGAGTTTTGCTTATATATTTATAATTGTTAGCAGAGAGAGAATTGTCTGCAAATGGAATAGGGATAGCAGATGCATCCGGATAGCAACCATGATGATCATCAGCATAAAGTTGTAATGAGCTTTGTATCGCTTTTAACTCCGCCACCCTCTTGGCGTCTCTACCCTTCTTTCTTGCCTCATTGAATGGTGCCATGATCACAGAGCTTAGTATACCCATGATAGATATAACTACCAAGAGCTCAATCAATGTAAAGCCTTTTTTGTTTAAAGACCATATAGAATGCGATATCATAAACCTATTATATCATACTTTTCTGTCAATTAATTGTTACCCAAAAAGAAAAGGCGAGTAAGCCGCAACAAAATAAATTGTCGTACTCACTCGCCTTGTGCCACACTCTTTCTACAGAGCATCACACATTGTGCAGGTCCTCGAGATGACCACTACTAGTTGATTTGTATACCGCAGTCAGCTAGCGCTGCGGTCGGACTCCTAGAATAGCTGGTCATTGTAAATGATGTGCCAGTCTTCTATGGTCGTCGCGTGGTACAGACTTTTGTCTGAGGCTACCACGGGGATATTGAGCCTGTCAGCAAGGAGCATCTTATCTGGACTAGCCAGAAAACCGCTTTTTTGATAACAGGTCACAAGTACCACCGTAGCTCTGCGCGAGACAATCTCCCTCGCAAGACGCTCGACGTTTTCAGCATCGGTGGACGAGACAGGATCCCCACCAAGAAGAAGACCAATGGTCTCTCCCGGTACGATAGCCGCAAGACTGTCGGCCACACTACGACGATACTCCCAACCATAATCGTTATCGTAGTAAGACTTTGCAATTGCAGTTACCCGATTCTTCCTGCAGTCTCCGATTCTTCCCGAAACAAAAATCTTAATCATATTTGCTCCTCACCCCTACGTCGTACCCTATGTGGGCCGTTCACGTGGGGAGCCTAAGTTTTAGGATAGAGCGAGCTATGCATCACTCACTTTATTCTAAAACCTAAGCTGGAGCAGTATTTTCTTTCAAAGAACTTATTCTGATGTACTCTTTCGTCCTTTTGGACTCATCAGGCAAGATACACATCTTGCGAGAGTGACTCGTTTCGTGAGTCAGTCGATGCAGAGATGGTTAGTCAGAGCATACCGATGATTTCCAGATGAGGGTCATGACTCCCCCACTAAAAATCTTCACAACTAGAACACACAGGGCTCTAGTTGTGTCACATTGCATAGCAACTTTGCTAAACAACGAGCTAATGAGGCGAATCCTCACTAGCCTATTCTGGTCTCACAGGACCTTTGATAGCTCAGTAAAGCTGGACATCCAGCGTTTACCTTATTCATACAAATGATGATTACCAGTCATCCTTTGCAAGGCTATCGTCCGGGCTAAATATTTAACCGGCTCTTGTAAATGATTTTTCCAAAGAACTTACTCTGCAAGTCCACCACATCACTGTGATGAACTTGATAAAGTGGACAAGTTAAGGAGACTTGTCCACCGCTTTCCGATTCTCACGGAGCTTTCGCGGCAGCGAGGGCGTCGCGCGTCAGATCGTCATCATCCTTAATGATGTGGGTGAGCCCGTTGAGGCGGTACCTATACCCCAAGATGGTGACGATGCGACCATTGCTGACGTACCACCCAGTCTCTTCGACTTCTATTTCGTCGCCAACCTTGAGTCTGTAGTCGAGCGCATCGTTGATGTCGAGGAGAGCTTCACCTTCACCAGTCTTCACGACAGCAAGGATACCGTTACGAGCAAACCTAACGATGGTACCCTCGAGAGAGGCAAGACGATCTTGATTCACGAGGTTTCCTTTTAATGTTCTCGATAAGCGGTATTGCTTATCTCTGTACACACTATACACCACTTATTACTTAATGTCAATAATAGTAGCTATAAATATTATTGTAATACCAACAATAAGCTTGTATAATATAGCTTTTATAGTAAATAGAATATATTTGTCAAAATTATTGACTATTTTGAATATAAGGAGTATACTATATACATCCTTAATATTAAGCACCAAATATGAAAAACTTTGAAGAGTGGGGCAAGCAAAAAGAAAATACGGAAATTAAAGAAATAAATAGGTGGTGCCAGCCGCGTGATATATGGTGGTGCAAGCTGGGAGTTAATATTGGATATGAAGAGGATGGAAAAGGTAAGCATTTCTTAAGGCCTGTTGTAGTACTCAAAAACTTCGGCATTAATACTGCCTTAGTGGTCGCGCTAACTACCAGTAAAAAAGAAAATAGGTTCCACTTTACTATAAATAGTTTTGAGAGCGAAATCTCATCTGTGATTATATCCCAAATCAAACTAATAGACACAAAGAGATTAGTAGAAAAGAAAGGGAAAGTAGATAAGGAGATTTTTATAAAATTAAAACAAGCCATTAAAGACTTGTTCTAATAATTTATCTCCGCTTGCGCGGTAAGCCCTAGGGCATTTGTATATCAAGTATAGCAGATACAAATCTTTTGTCAAATAAAATTATATAAACATCACACGAACACATGTCCGAAAATCTAATCAAAGAACTTAAAAAATTAAACCTCACCGAAAAGGAGGCACGCGTATATCTGGCACTTCTTGAGCTTGGGCCTTCGACTCCATACAAGATAGCTAATAAAGCCAATATGAAAAGGCCTACAGCCTATGTAATAGCCGAGGA
>JAYVSD010000019.1:0-4256 GCA_043775745.1 bacterium
AAAAAATTGTTTAATTTGAAATACAAAATATCATTATATGAATTAGTAGTATTATTAAAAGTATCTATTGATTGAGTCTTTTGCAGTTCGTAGTCGCTATTTGCGCTGTCTAATATTTGTTGTTTGACTGCTATCTCTTCAGGTCTAGAGCCCTGAGTGATGGAGTCTAGAGTGGCTTGAGCACTTTCGACTGAGGCTGTAGCTTCGGAGACTTGGGCGACGAGATCAGCCGAGGAAAGTGTAGCTAGACTTTGCCCCTTGTATACTCTTTGTCCTACCTTTATGGGGATAGAGCTGATTACTCCTGAGCGTTCAAAATTGAGATCACTTTCAGCGCTGGGTTTGATCTTGCCGGCTACTTCTATAGACTCACTGATATCAGCGCGATTGATGGTAAAATCTTTAACGTTACTACTGCTTTTATTTTTTAAAACTAAAATGCCTATAACCAAGATAATAATGCCAATAATAATTTTAATTTTATGAGATTTTAAGATGTTGATATAATTCATATGTAGATTATAACATATTGTGCTATAATTCTATACATGAACACACCGATAATAATCGCCAACTGGAAATCCAATCCAGATAATATGCGTAGCGCTTTGCGTCTTATAGAAAATACGGAGCATCTTCTTAATAAAAATAAATACAAATATTATATAGCTGCCCCAGAGACCATGATATATCAGCTACGTGAATACGATATCGTGGGGGTTATAGGGGCGCAAAACTTTGCCAATATAGAAGGGGGTGCTCATACTGGGGAGTCTAGATTATCTCATATACTGGATGCTGGTGCACAGTTTGTCATATTGGGCCATTCTGAAGCTAGGGCCAGAGGCGAGAAAGAAGAGTATATCGCAGCCAAAGTCACTGCTGCACTCGCCGCTGATCTACGTGTAGTGCTTTGCATCGGTGAAAAGGAGCGAGACACAGAAGGTAAATATCTAGAAGAGATAGCCAGACAAGTGAGAGTAGGTATATCCTTGTTAGACAAGGATAGATTGAATAAATTAGTTATCGCTTATGAGCCAGTATGGGCAGTCGGCGCTCCTGCTCCCGCCACTCCAGCAGAATCACTAGAAGCAGCAATTACAATCAGAAGGGAGTTGGCAGCTATAGTAGGTCTACACAATGCCAAACAGACACAAATAATTTATGGAGGTTCTGCCCACGCAGGCAATGCTCATCATTTTATAGCTGAAGGGGGTATGGATGGGGTTTTAATAGGGAGAGACTGTTTGGTGGCTGAAGATTTTGCGCAAATTATCAACAGCTGTTATGAGTTATAGTTTATGAAATATACATCTATTAAAAACAAAATAGTATTACTGAGACTCGACCTCAATGTGCCAATAGAAAATAGTAAAATAGTGGATGATTATCGCATTTTATCCTCTATGCCGACTATAGATTTACTTTTGAAGAATAAAAACAAAATCGTAATCATAAGTCATTTGGGTGAAAAGAATGAATCTTTATATCCTGTATATCAATACCTTAAGAAAAAGTATAAAGCTTTACTTTTTGTTAACAATGCAGATTTAAAATTAGCTGTCGTTGATGTAAAAAGTCAAATACAAAATTCACCATTGGTAATGATGGAGAATTTGCGAACATATGAAGGCGAGAAAGCAAATAGTGCTGCCTTTGCCAAGGCTCTCGCCTCTATGGCTGATGTTTATGTCTTTGATGCTTTTGCGGTGGCCCACAGGAAACATGCTAGTGTAGTATCTGTGTCTCGCTATTTACCACATTGTGTCGGACCTTTGATCGTGAGTGAACTCAAAGGTTTAGCTCCGACACAGCGTATCAGTAGACAGACACTTTTTATATTGGGTGGCGCCAAGATCAGCACCAAGTTGCCTTTGATAGACAGATATGTATCCGAAGGTGCTACTGTTTTTGTCGGAGGTGCGATGGCACATAATATCATGATGACCCAAAATATAAGCATAGGTAAAAGTCTGTATGATACAGAAATAGATCAAAAAGCTTTGAAGAATAAGCTTTTCTGGAAGACTAATCGTGTGTATATACCGAGTGACTATGTGACAGATAAAAATAAAGTAGGCAACACCTCGCAGATTTTAAAAAATGAAGCGATTATGGATTTGGGACCTGAGACTTTTTCCATGATCAAGAGACTTATAGATAGTCACAAGACAATAATAGTAAATGGGCCTCTCGGTCTCTATGAAAAAGGTTATGATAAAGGCTCTATGGCGATAATCAAATATCTGGCTAGTGATAAAAATCAAAGCAAGAAGATTATAGCTGGTGGCGGCGATACTGTGACTTTGATAGAAAAAGTCAAACTTGGCAAAAGGTTTGATTTTGTCTCCACTGGAGGAGGAGCAATGCTATATTATATGGAGAAAGGATCTCTCCCGGGCATAGAGTCTAACAAGTGATGTCACAAAAACCGCTAAAGTCTGTTATAATGGTAGACATGGACCTATTAAAAATGGTAAATGATGCTAAAAAAGGAGATAAAATAGCCTTTTCTCAGCTTTTCAATTTGTACTACACTCCTGTCTACAGATATATAATATCTCGCTCTAGAGATGAAAATTTGGCCCTCGATTTGAGTCAGGAAGTATTTTTGCGCTGGTACCAGTCTATGGGTAAATATCAATTACCTGTAGCCAGTAAAGAGCATGATCAGGCCCCTAGTCCTTTGTCTTATCTTTTTACGATAGCTAAAAGATTGATGATCAATCAAGGTTTAAAAAAAAGCTCGGTCGCCATGCCAGAAGATGCAGATGAATTCATAGCTTCTGATGATGTATCAGCTACTGACATTATAGATATACAGCTCGGTATAGAGCAAATATATAGATATTTTGAAGTTTTGACTGAAACAGAAAGAGAATTTATCGAACTCAAATATCTTTCAGAGCTTGAAAATAAAGAGATTTCTGATATAATGTCAAAGTCAGTCGATGCCTTACGACAAATAGAGCATAGAGCTTTAAAGAAATTGCGTTCTAAATATAATTTAGAATTACAAAACAAATCATAAAATGAAAGTCAATCCACTCATCAATTTCAATAAAATGTACTCTCCGAAAGAGAGTGATTTAAGCGCGGTGCTTTCTCGTCTGCCTGTGTCGTCTGCTGAGTATTTGAATAAATCATCTCAAATTACTTTGGGTGAGGGTCGATTCTACGTAGCTAGTCCTATGGACAGTGTACGGAGATCCCCGGTATACACTTGGCTTTTGGCAGGCGGGGTATCCATGGCGGGAGCATTGGCTGCTGTTATGCTTTTCTTAAATGCTGGCAGCACTTCTAACAAAGTACCCACTCCTAATATTGTCACCAAGCATACAGACATACACCAAAGCCAAAAGATAGCCGCCAATATAGATGAGGCATTGGCGAGTGTATCTTCGGTTGAGGGGGTGTCTGACAATAACAAATTTTAATATGAATAAAATCCCCTATTACATTTTTATATTTATAATAGCCACCATCTCTAGTGGTAATGCTATTGGATCCCCTGTATCTGATATAGCCATGATAGCTACTAGCTCTGTGAGCGTCGCTACTGATACAGTGACACATGATGATAAAGATAAACAGATAGCCGAAGACAAAGCTTTAAACAGGGAAGTAGACGATAACTATTCGGAGATAGTCAATGTCAAAGACTGTCTAATGCTAGCCAAACGCATACAAAGTCGAGTAGATAAGATAGTGATCAATACTGAAAAAGAGTCTAAAAATATAGATAATTTAGTAATTAGTCTCACCAATATAGCGAGTGACACGGCTTCTAATACTACTATCAATCTACATATAGAAAATATACAAAACAAATTTGAAATAGTGGCGACTACCAGTGACAAATATATCAAAGAGCTCAAGTCTATAGATATAGACAAGTGTAAAAATGTATCCAAATCCGTCAAAGTTAAAGTACAAAATACTAAAGCCACTTACAAAAGCCTATTAGTAGCTGATAACGATCTCAAGAAATATATAAAGGTAGATGTGAAGCAAACTTTGATAGATATAAAGCAATTAGTGTTATCATCGAGCACTAATAATGCGACTACATCTGCGCCGGCTGTTTTTAATGTATCAACATCGACCAATGTTTCAAAGATAGAAATAAATAATAAAATTATTATAAACGAAGATAAAAATATGTGGTCTGTTTTTAAAGCGATATTTAAATAAATTTCAAAAGAAAAGGCGCTCGGTAAGCGCCTTTGTCGAATTCGGGTGTTGAGGTTAGCCGC
>JAYVSD010000020.1:0-2433 GCA_043775745.1 bacterium
AATCGAAAGTTTTAATTTCGCACAATCCCTTTTTATGCAATACCATAGTAATGGCAGCGGTAAGAGTAGTCTTGCCATGGTCTACGTGACCGATAGTGCCTACGTTTACATGAGGTAGGTCTCTGGTGAATACTTCTGCCATATATTTTTGTGTCTTGCTTACTCTTCGCGTGAGCGTATCTCTTGTCGTCAAGCGATATGGAATAAGTATTGGACTTTTAAGTTAATTTGTTTTTAAATAATGTCTCTCAGCCAAGCTTAAATTTGAATTTCTTTAGACGGATTTGACTCGTCAAAAAGCTAAGGGAATAGTACAAGGGTAGCACATTTTTAAAACAAATGCAAGCTACTTACGCATGAGCCACATATTATAAGGGCAGAATTGCAAACTAGTAAAATTGAGTTTGACTTATACCTTTGTATTTGTTAGTCTAATAAAGACTTTCAACCTTAAAAGAAAGAGTAATGAGAATGACTAAAGTTACTACCCAGTATACTCCACCCTACTCGGTGACCGAACATTCATTTTGGCTTTGGAATAAGCTACAGGAGATGATGCCTGACACAGCTGTAAGCTCGGCTGAATACTTCTCCGAGCTCAATAGTAAATTAAGTGATAACTTGACACGATTTGAAAGGTTCAACTTTTATACTCGTACAGGTACGATGAATAGGTATGAGGGGCAGTTCGCAGCCACCAACCTCTATGCTTGTGGCTGTTCAGGCCAACAAATACGAGGTATTATACCTATCAGTCTCAAGACATCACTACATATACGGGCTACACTGCTCTCTAGCGGATGCAATGGCGTAAGAGGTAAGGGTCAGTCACCAAAATTAAAAGGCCCATTAGATCTGCAGCAGCATGTAAGGCTGGGTTTACTCTTAGCCTTGTGTTGCCATGTGCGTCAGACAGCTGGGGCTGACGATTTGCAATCTGTAGTATCTGGCACGATGGCATATTTCAGGCTTTGCGAAGGAAAAGGTGTGGCACCGCTAATAAATGCAGCCCACTTATTTGCCATCTATCATCCGACCAATGGCATCTGTCAACTGACAGCTAAAAAATGCACCTCCTGCCAGAGAATGTTCTTTGAAGATATGTTGGCACCTGGTTTTACAGGTGCTTGTCGCTGCAATATACCAAAAAGTCGGTCAGCAGGCTTTAAGGGTCGTCACCCCGCCAATATCTCTATGCACCACTGAGACTTGGTGTGAAAACCTGGTGCCCCCCGCAAACTTACCCCACCATCATACGGTGGGGTTTAATTTACCGCCTCCTTTAATGCCACAGTGGGTCGAAATTTCTTATCACATCTTGCTTGTCTTTGAACTGCATAAATATCTGGTGCGCGATCCAAGATTCGAACTTGGGACCGCTCGAGTATCAGTCGAGTGCTCTACCAACTGAGCTAATCGCGCATATGATAATATATTAGCATATTTATATGCTAATATCAAACTCTATAGCATTAAACAAACATCATTTCTACTTTACTCAGCATGCTATTATCATACATTTTATAACTGTCGATTAAGGTATACCCAGCGAGCAGGTCAGGATTTTGTTTAACTTTAGCTTGAGAGATTTTATATTTACTTTCTATCTCTTTGATAGTTTCTGTGTCTACAGGAAACGCAGTTTCGATTATAGGGCTAGGATATCTATCCGCATATAGCTTCTTTAATAGATTTGTGACTATGGGTAATAATGATATAGCATCATGCTTTTCTAGGGCGGCGATCAAATCGCTAGCAGCCACATCATGATCTAACACATATAGAGCTATATCTTTTGGCTTTGGCATATTTAGACTTTGCTTTTAATTATATTTTGTACGTAAGCTGCATTTATTTCGACTGTTATTTGATCTTTGAGTATAGACTTGATTACAGACCTGACCAGCTCTGGAGTTTGACTTGATACCTCGTCATAGGCTTTCTCTGTCGCATTAGCAATGTCAGACTTTAATTTGGATCTCAAGCCTTCAGCTTCATGTTCGGATTTCAATATTATATCACGTGCAGCAGCTTCGGCTTTACCAGTAGCTGCGGACACTATATCATGACTTTCTATTTTAGCTTTATGTAATATATCTTTTTTCTCACTTTCAGCTTGAGTGAGTTTGTACTCGGCCTCATGAGCATCAGCTATGCCTCTCCTGATCTTTTCGTCTCTCTCTGCGATAGTGTGACCAATCTTTTTAAAAAAGAATTTATTAAGTATAAATAGTATCACTAAGAAATTGAAAAAGTTAAGCACTGCGACATGCCAATTGAAACCTATATTACCTAGTACATTTAAGATTGCTTGCATGCCCAGAATTTACTTTAATAAAAAGAACGCCACAAAAGCAAAAATGGCGGTAGTCTCTGTCATCGCTACCATCACTATCATTTTAGTAAAAAGACTACCCTCTATCTCTGGATTGC
>JAYVSD010000021.1:0-4370 GCA_043775745.1 bacterium
TACATCAAGGCAAAATAGTAGAAACCAAAAGTATTAGAGACAAAGCACTCCGTGTCGAGGACGCCATGCGTGCTGGTAAGCCTATACTCATACATGGTCCACCAGGCACCGGCAAAACTGAGCTAGCTAGACATGTCGCCGAGAAAATAGCCCGTAGTAGAGCTTTGGCGATAGTACAAGATAAATATCTAATAGATAAATCTCAACTCATCGCACATGATGCCTATCGTATAGTCAGTGGACACAAGGATATGCAACTCTCAGAGATATCTGGGGGCAAAACTTTGTCAGCAAAAGATGGTGTAATGGAAACTCCATTTATATATGGCCCTATGTATGAATGTATGGAAAAGGGTATACCATTTATTATCGACGAGGCCAACTTTTTGCAGCCTGATGTGATGGGCAAGATCAATGACTTACTTACCAAGAGGCCAGGAGATACAATAAAAGTGACAGAAAATGGAGGTAAAGATATCAAAATCAAAGAGGGATTTTGCTTTGTCTTTACTGCCAACATAGGTGATAACTATCAAGGGCGAAAGAGATTTGAGTCCTCACTTATCAACAGGATAGGACTAGACCTGACGTATGACTATATGCCAAACGCTAATGGAGTAGATGACAAAGTAGAGGATATGGCGAGTCAAAGTGAAAATTGGCAAGTGATGCTCGCTTACTTTATGGATAAAGGTGGACGCATGAGACTGCCTGAGGGTGATATACATGACATGTGGCAAATGAGTAAGGCTATACGCTATGCACAGGACGTGTTTGAAGGCTATATATCTATAGATAATATGGCGACACCTAGTGGTAGTCTATATCCTGCAGACTATGCAGGGCAAGCATTACAGAACAAGCCCATCACTATGCGTGACATATTTCGTATATTATCAAATTATAAAGAGGATTCAAGCCATGACATAGGCTACTATATCATGCGAGACTTCGTCATGACTGAGAGTGCAAGTGGTGATGCTAGAGCAGTATATATCAAAATATTTACAGACTTTGGATTTTTTGGTATTGATTCTGGTATAAAGGTAGAAAAAAAGAAAAATGGTGAGCAGATATTAGTAGAGGACGAGACCAAGATCACAGATATGATAAAAGAAAGAACAGATGACAGTATCACCCCGATCAAAGTCTATAGTGGTCGCGAGACGGTAGCTCTCGCTTTTGGGGCAGAGTCACCGATGAGCCCGACTGAGGAAGATCGTATCGCTGCTAGATATGAGGCACTAATTGGCCCAGAAGATAAGGTGAAATTAGATCTAGAAAGTAAGAGGGCCAAGGCTATCGACTTCGCGAGACAGTTACAAACAGAAATGGAAGAGATGGCAGCAAAAAATCAAGAAGCCATAGATAAAGCGCTCGCTACTATCATAAATAATCAAGATAAATTAAAGCAAGCACTCGCCGGCATGACAGATGATAATAAGAAAAAGTCACTAGCTAAACGCCTCTCAGATATCGATATAAAGATAGGCGGTACAGAGGCCAAGACTATTAAAATCTTAGAAGATATACTGACCGAGCAAATTGATTTAATGAAGGAGTATGGGGTGATATATCCACAGGCACCCACAGTCGCACACCGTGATCTCACCCGCCTGACACCAGTATTAGAAAATAAAGTATTAGATATCAATACCAATCCTAGTGAGGAATTAAAAGTTAGAAACGTAAAAGAAAATGTCTCATCAGGCACAGATCTGTGTGGTATATACGAAGGAGATAATTTCAAAAACTGGGTGAGACCTCACATAAAAGATAAGAAAGAGATAGGTACTCTCAACTACTCTAGCTATAATACAGGTAAAAATGCAGATGGCACCAACATGACCATCGCAGATCTATTCCAAGCTGCTGGCTATATGGATACATCAGGTAACATGACCAGCATATCAGCCATGACTATAGATCAAGCTCTAAACACCATGTCTCAGATGATATCAACACAAAATCTATTAGCTACTGGTACCAATGTACCCATAGTGAGAGATCCACTAGATGTAATCTATCTTAAAGGTAATGCATTCCTGGTGTATGATTACAAAAATGCTTCAGATAAAGCTGCTAACCAGAAGACCGCTTTCGCTCTGATTGCCAGATGGGATGGTGGCGCTCGCGAGTGGGGCTTGGGTGCGGCTGATCTTTCTAGTAGGCTGTCTACTAGTGTTCGTGTCTTCTTACGCAATCAATCTTTGTAGTATAATATGAGTATGTACATAAAAGAATTTGACAAATGGAATATGGAAAAGAAAATTATAAGTAACAAATTTATAATCAAAGACTTTTATGTACTAGAGCGTGAACTATGGTGGTGCCATGTGGGTGTAAATGTAGGCAGAGAACAAGATGGTAAAGGTGTTAATTTTGAAAGGCCTGTAGTCATCTTAAAAAGATTATCAAAAGATACTTTTCTAATAGTGCCCACATCTTCAAAAAATAAAAACAATAAGAATTATATAAAGGTTAGCATAGGAGAAAAGTTTTCTTTTGCTTTGATAGATCAAATAAAAGTAATAGATATCAAAAGACTTAATCGAAAAATAGGCACAATTTTAAAATCAGATTTTGATAACTTGGTATTGAAAGTTTTAGATATAATTACAAGCTAGAATTGCGATAGCCCCCTTGCGGGGGCTATCTCGGAGGCCGAAGCCATCTGTAAATACAGTATATCAAACCTAAAACAAAAGTCAAGCAAAATTGAACCTTTAAACCAACACATGATATAATACCCACATGACCCCCCAACTCACCCAACCAAATACACCCCCAACTATCCCCACCCTAGCAGAGCGTCTCCAGTCTCTGCTATTAGTAGATGTGAATAGTATGTCTAACACAGAACTAGACACACACATGACAAACATAGCAGCCCTCAGATCAGAAGTAGATGTAGCTGCTATAGCCTCAATAGAGCAAATGGCTAGATTAGAAGCACAGATAGACATATCAGAGAGATATAATGTATCACCATCCACACCCACATCAGAGTCACAACCCATAGAAGGTCTAACCCTCATACAGCAAGGAGTATTAAAAGTAGAAAATATCAATCCTAAACAGATACTCACAGATAGACCAGGACCAGCAGCTGGTACTAATGGTAAAGCAGGTATATTTAGTACTAGTAATCTCGATACCCATATACGTCACGACGATATACTCAAAGAGACCAGCAGTCCCACTGACATACACTACACATCATATGATACAGCAGATCCTCAACCTATAGATGAAATCATCAACAAGCTAGGAGGTATAGACCAAGTCAAATTCTGGACTATGGATGCTATAGCGCAACTCATACATAATCAAATCCAGATCACAGGTAACACACCCAATATCAAAGATCCACTACAAACAGAAAGATATAACGATAACGTATTCTTGGTATATGGTTACAAAGACACTGCAGATAAAGCTGCTAACAAGAAGACCTCTTTCGCTCTGTATGCCCGCTGGGATACTACCTATCGCAAGTGGTACTTGTTTGCAAATGATCTTTCTATTAGGTTGTATACTGATGATCGTGTTTTCTTACGCAATTGATACATGTCCACATTTAATACAAGTCCAATGCATACAGTGCCCACCATCGATCAGGTGATAGAGGCCGCTATATCTAGTGGTGATAGACCTGAGATACAAAGTATGTATCAGGGTATTCTGGATAGTAAAGCTGCTGGATTCGATGCATATGTTGGAGCAGATAGACCACAATTCGAATTTACAGAGGATCCTAATATAGGCACGGCTGCGTTTTTTGTCGACCCTAAAGGTAAACCTAGAATACAGATTAGTATAGACTATGTAATAGATAATAGATTGAGCGCAGAGGATATAGAAGCTTTAGCCATGCATGAGCTGACACATTTTATGGATAGAGCAAATAACAGCGAAGGATATGATAATCGCTTTAAAAAATTTGAAGTTATGGCTACAGATATGGCAGATAAAATAGCTACATATTTTGAACAAAAATACAAAAGAGTAATGCCTGCTATTAGGAAAAGTCAATGTATAGAATATCTTTATAAAATATATGACGGTGGGTATGGTAATGTGATAGACGATGTATATGTCAATCATAATGTAGTCAGATTTAAACCAGAGTTACGGCCGATTTTTGAGAATATGTATCGTAAATCACTTTCTAAAAGTCGTGATCTGAGTATGGCATCTGAATTTTATCAATATGTTAGCTTCATGTTACGAGGAGAAAATGTCCCAGAAGGTATGCGTATCACTGAGGGCGCGCAGGAGGCATTGGCACGCGATTATAATCTCAAATATAAAAGATATGATGTGAGTAGAGGCACTACAATCAAAGCGACAGCACAAATGGACACACA
>JAYVSD010000022.1:0-2239 GCA_043775745.1 bacterium
CGATGAACACAACCCAAACCCATGCCCGTACCTCGGTGGCCACCCCGGCCATTCCGCTGAAGCATCAGCCCAACTGCCCGAGCGCCAAGGCGTTGTACAGTGACATCATGACCAGGTGGAAGTTCGACACGTTGACCAGCACGCTGGTCAGTGAGGGCAGCGCTGTTAGCAACAGCCATGCCCGCGAGCTCATCGCTGCGTACATGCAGTGGTACGCCACCGGGTCAGTGACCAAGACCAAGTCGTACGCGATGTTCGATGGTCCTGTCGACAAGGTCATGCACACCATGATTCTCGACACCAAGCGGTACATGGGCTTCTGTCTTGAGACGGCGGGTGTCTACACGCATCACGAGCCCATCAGCATGGCCGGCATGTCGTCGGAAGATATCGTCGAGGCGGCGATCTTCACGACCCGTTTGCTCGAGAGTGTCTGGGGCGATGCCCTGAGCCCGCACCTGCGCATTTACGTCGACATGGCCAAGAATGGCACTTTGACCGTCGCCTCGGTCAGCTGCACGGGCAACGATGGGCCGTTCGACATCATGCCGATCACCGAATACCCGACCTTCGACTGATCAGACTCGGTCTCCTGATCATTCACCCGCCAGTTGTTGGCGGGCTCTGTTTTTTATAATATAATGATAATTATGCTAGAAATAAAAATTGTAAATAATAATATCGATGAGGTGGCGAAGAATTCGATTTTAAAAATGTTTCAGAATATAGATGACGATATAGACTATGTATCGATACGAGAAGTTGCCAATATGGATACATTAATTAAGCTTTTACAAAATGAAAATTTAATTCATTATATTTCTTATGATAATGATAGGCCTATTGGATTTGCTCAGATTATTTACAAAAGTCAATCAATTAACTTTAATACAGGTGCAAAAATAAATTCAATATCAGTGTTACCTACAGAGCGCCATAAAGGAGTTGGCAAGACTCTACTCACATATATTATTGATGATTTAAAGAAAAGAAACGGAATATACAATCTATACCTAGATGTAGTACAAGATAATGTAAATGCTATTAAATTATATAGTAAATTAGGTTTCATAAAAGTTGGGCAGTTGGACAACATTTTTACAAAGAATAACTTAATTCATAATATAGAAGTATATTCATTGAAGATAAATAGTTGATATACAAAGAATTAAAAGTAAGATAGGTGAATTGCCAGATATTAAGTTTGAATTAAAAAAAGAAAAGACAAAATAGTTTTTGTTTTAGGGTGGACCATAGCGGAATCGAACCGCTCGCCTCTTCCATGCCATGGAAGCGCTCTACCAAATGAGCTAATGGCCCAGTCTAACTATTGTATCAAATTTTAAATAGACAAGCAAATATGGATGATTGGCATGTAGTCTATACTATGTTATTATATCTTTATGCGTAGTATCATACTTTTTTATAAATACATAGGCATCACTGACCCTGCTGCACTTATGGATCGTGAGCGAGCCGTGTGCGAGCTATTAGATCTTAAGGGGCGTATTATCATCGCTACTGAGGGTATTAATGCTACTCTAGAGGGTCATGTGGAAAATATAGAAAAGTATAAATCCCACATAAAAAAAGATCCCAGATTTAAAGATGTTAATTTTAAAGAAAGCGAGGGTACGGTAAATGGCGACGCCTTTCCACGCTTATCTATTAAAGTAAAAAAAGAAATAGTATCTACTAGTCTACCAGCTCATATACGGCCGGAGATAGATAGAGCACCATATATACAGCCTCATGAGTTAAAGAAAATGTATAAAAACAAAGCTGACTTCGTCGTAGTCGATATGCGTAATGACTATGAGCTAGCAGTAGGTAAATTTAAGAATACTTTAGATCTAAAACTCGAGAATAGTCGTGATCTGATCTCAGTAGTAGAGAAGCTAAAGCATCAAATACACAAAGATACAGAGATAGTTACCGCTTGCACTGGTGGGGTGAGATGTGAAAAGATGGCGACATATCTAATCGATCAAGGCTTTACAAAGGTTAGACAGTTACATAATGGTATGCATGCTTATATGGAAAAGTACCCTGGTGAGGATTTTGAAGGTGCTCTCTATACCTTTGATCAAAGGAGTATTATGCATTGGGGTGGAGATCGTGAAGTGATAGGTCGATGCAAATTTTGTTTTGTACCATCAGAGCGATATGAAAACTGCGATGACAAGTTATGTCATAAACATTATATAGTTTGTGATGAGTGTGTGGAGAGTCGTGGACT
>JAYVSD010000023.1:0-3857 GCA_043775745.1 bacterium
CATACCTATATTATAGCACAAATAAATATAATTTAAATACAAGTTTTCAACATGTATTTAAATTATATATTTTTTATAGTGTCAGTAGCTGGGATCGAACCAGCGACCTGAGGCTTATGAGTCCTCCGCTCTAACCAACTGAGCTATACTGACGTCTCTACATAATAACATATTATTTCCATACTATCAATTATTTTTATTTAAACTAGTACTACTTGCTTTTTGATAAGTATTTACTATATTTTTGGTATTATTTAAAATCTGACCAAAAGATGACCATAGATCATCTATGTTTTGTATCTTTGTACTGGTACTATTTGAGGCTCGTATAGTGGTTGCATCTGGCAAGCGTTTATATTGTGGGTAGAAAATACCATACTCATACTGCAGCCAAATAGAGGTCAATATTACAGTGACTAGTCCTCCAAAGAACATAGCATGTATATCCTGCACATGCTTGTTTTGCCTTTTAACATAGTTGATATAGCTTTTCATTTAATTACATCTCTTCCAACCTCATCACTATCGCCTCTTTGTCGGATATGTCTTTGTATTTAATGGTGATTTTTTCCATCACTTCGGCATGCTCACCTCCTGACTCTTTAAGAAAAATTGGTAATAGATCCTCGGTATAGTCTATGGGTATGATGACTTTAGGATCTAGCCCTATACATAACTTATAAGCATCATAAGGATTGAGCGTGGTCTGATCTCCGCCGACAGGCACAAAGATGATGTCCACATTGTCTATCACTTCTTTGTGTATACTCTCTAGTGTCTGATGTATGGGACCCAGATACAGGACACGTATGCCATCCAAAGTAAAAACAAAAGAGGTATTACTATATTCTACTTTATCTATCGTACTAGTTGTAGTAAAGCCCTTAATAAAAACACCTTTATGTTCATACTCACCAGCACCACTTATTACAAAAGGCTCTTTGCTACCATGAGTGACATTATCTACTCCATTATAATCTGGTCTATCCATTGGTATGAGTGCTATATCAGCACCATATTTGACCTGTCTGACTTTACTACTTTTGCTATTGGGTCCACAGGCAATTACCACATCACCTACTTGTAATTTGATATGGGATTTACCGTGATAAGTTATAATCATACAAACATTATATCATATTTTAAGTACAGATAAAAGAGCACTAAAATAGACCATAGATAGCAATATCAAATTTACTATAGGCACATGATATATGCCTATAGATAGCACAGTACCACCGATCACACTATACCAGTCCATTGTGACTTTCCTTTTCAAGATGTGCCTAGATACTATAGCTCCTAGCGTGGGGCCTATTAGGAGTACTGCCACACATATAGCAAAAGCAATATCGCCAATACGTCTATACCACAGAGCATCACTAGCCGTCATAGCCACATCCGTCACTTTGTTTTTCATAAAATAGTATACACCGGTAATCAATACCACACACACCCAAATCTCTGTTACCACACTCAATATACTCTTATCAAACACAGAGAAAAGCATAGACTCATCTACTACTGAGTGAGTGGTCTGCCATATCTCAGTATGATGCGTATATACTATGTCAGACATATATTTATATAGTGCCATCAGTCCATATCTTGACCTTTGCAGGACGAAATAGTTGACCTTTATACTTATAACCACTCATGATAACTTGCGCTATAGTGTCCACCACATGTCCTTCGGCCGAACTAATGGGTATAGCACCTAAACCTTCATGTAAATTAGGATCGAAAGTATCCCCCACCGACCCAAATTTCTCAAAGCCTTGCTCGGCTAGTTTAGCTTCAAAAGTATTAAATATGTATTCTATACCTGCACGCCAGCTAGCATCCACAGTCTCCCAAGCTGCCTTATTACTCTTGGCTGCATCATAAGTGTCCATCACGATGAGTAAATCTTCGGTATATCTTTTGACAGCATAGGCACCCCACTCCTTCCTTTCTTCTCCTATTTGCTTTTCTCTATTTTTATAGTCCGCTAGCGCGCGTTGCCAATTGAGCATATACTCTGCTTTTTCGGCTTCTAGTTTTTTTACTTTCTCTCTCAGTTTTTTAACTGTATTCATGCCCGCCGCTTCACCGGTGAGTTCTTCACCATCAGAATCTACATCTACGAATTCCTCCTCTATATTTTTATCGTCTTTCATCTATATTTTATATCATAAATATGAGACAAATTCAAGTATGAGTGGATTTAACAAAGCATAAGAAAAACCGCCCGTACAGCAGCGAGCCTCATAAATACTTAAATACCCCTTATAAAGGGGTATTTAAGTATTTTAATTTAAATTAGCGCTTGCTCCAAGTTGGGGCTTTACGAGCTTTTTTGAGACCGAACTTCTTTCTCTCTTTACTTCTGCCATCCCGCTTGAGGAAGCCTAGCTTCTTTAGCGTACCACGTAGCTCGGCATCATGCATCTCTATTGCTCTCGCGAGGCCATGACGCACAGCTTCACTTTGTGAGTGTACACCACTACCGCTCACATGTACCGAAACTGTAAATGCAGTCTGTACTCCACTTTTTGGCAGTGCTTCACTAGCTACAGCAATCATTTCACTAGTTTGGAAATAGTCTTTGATGTCTTTGTTGTTGACAGTAAAAGTACCTTTGCCACCTTCAGTAATGCGCACACGAGCAACTGAGCTTTTCCTTCTACCTATGCCTTCTATATATCTTGTTTTATCCATATATTAATCATTGATTACTAAATTCTTCATACGCTCACCTTGTAATTTATTTTTGGGCAACATACCATTGACCGCATGAGTGATCAGAGCCTTGAATCCATGCTTCTCTACCACCTTGTTAAGTGGTGTCTCTTTCAAACCTCCTGGATAGCCAGAAAAGTTTTTGTGTACGGAATTTGACATCTTTAAACCTGTAACTTTTACACCACTAGCATTATTTATCTCTACAGTCACATCAGCTACTTTATTTTTAGCTTGAGTGACTAAACTTTTACCATTCAAAAGTGCTGCTACTTGCGAAGCTACTCTACCCAAACTCATTCCTTTTGCGTCTATTGTGTATTTCATATTTTTATACAAATTCTATTATGGCCATCTCAGCACCATCGCCAAGCCTCCTACTAAGTCTAATAATCCTAGTGTATCCACCATTTACTTCTTTATATTTTGGTCCTAGCTCAGTAAAAAGCTTGACTATCTCTACATCATGATTATAGAACTTGGCTGCTACTATACGACGATTTGCCACTGAGTCCACCTTGGCTCTAGTGATAAATTTTTCTATGTATGGGCGCAACTCTTTGGCTCGCGCAATGGTAGTCTCCATGCGACCATGTATAATAAGTGACGAAGCTAAACCTTTTAGGAATGCCTTTCTTTGGTTTTTTTCTCTACCGAATTTACGGAAATTCTTGTGATGCATCATATGTTTAATTAATTAGCGGATTCTATTTTGTTACTATCATCTTCGACTATGCCTTGATCTCTAAATCCTATTACTGCCTGTAATTGTTTGATCATAGTTTCTATGGAGTGCTCTAAAACAGTGCGGGGAGGTACAGTACTATCAGTCTCTATCGATAGAGTGAGCCTATTATGATCTGTCCTGTCACCTACACGCATATTCTCTACTTCATAAGAAGCACGGCGCACAGGAGTGAAAGAGGCATCGAGGAATATAGTTCCTACATCAGCTTTATCTTTTTTGAGATCTTCTCTAGCCACAAAGCCTAAGCCTTTCTCTACCGTAATTTCTATTGCTAACTCTGTAGACTTGGCTGTGATCTCGGCTACATATTGATCAGGGTTGGCTATTTCTAACTGAGCAGGTAAATCTACATCCTTGGCAGTAACTATTCCTATACCTTTATACTTGA
>JAYVSD010000024.1:0-2060 GCA_043775745.1 bacterium
CTGTATCTGATGGGCAACTCTTTGTATGATCGTAGCTCACTCGCGTATATTTGCGTATGATGGGGACAGTTCATCGGCTTCATACATAGCACATGACCATCACGCGTGTCTATTTTGTACAGATCAGCGGCATACTTTTCCCAATGACCTGACTTTTTATATAGGTCACTCTTTGTGATATGTGGTATAGTTACCGCCTGATAATCGTATTCTGATCGTAGCTCTTGCACATAATTATCGATCTGTTTGCGTAGCACAGTACCTCTTGGTGTCCACAGTGGTAGTCCAGGACCGACCAGATCTGAGAATATAAATAGCCCCAGCTCACGACCCAGCACTCGATGATCTCTCTTCTTGGCCTCTTCTATTTGTAAAGTATAAGCCTCCAATTCTGCTTTATTATCAAAAGCTAACCCGTATATGCGAGTGAGCATCTCTCTCTTTTCATTACCCCTCCAATATGCACCAGCGACTCGATCCAATCTAAAGCTATCTATATGTATTTCTGACAAATTCTCTACATGTCCACCACGACAAAGGTCGGTGAATTTATTTTCTCCTTCTCCAAAAGAGTAAAGAGTGATCTGCTCTCCTCTCGCAACTATTTCGTCTATGAGCTCTAGCTTATATTTATTATTTTTAAAAAAAGCTTTAGCTTCATCAGTTGTGACTTCTCGATGAGAAAAAGAAAAGCCAGCCTGCAGTATTTCTTTCATGTCATTTGTGAGTGTGGCCAGGTCTTCGTCAGAGCTAGGTTTGCTTTTACAAGCAGTAAAATCTATATCATAGTAGAAGCCTGTGTCTATAGCAGGCCCGAGAGTAAGTTTCACCCCTTGATACCTTTTCTCTAGCGCACTCGCAAGCACATGTGCTAGTGTGTGTCTTTTATTTTCAATATTATTCTCATTTGTCATAATCTTTATATTATATCACAAAATTTAACTTTTAACTTTTGTTGTACATTTCTTTTTTATAATGATATAATGTATGATAAGTAACAGAGATTAAGTAACAAATTTGAAATATCCATGAGTAGTAAAGACGCAAACAAAGACAAAAAAGAGCCTGTCAATAGTCTCAAAGGTATGTCAGACCGTACGGGGGATAGATATTATCAAATGCAAGGCATGTTTGAAAAAGCTCAAGAGGTGGCTGAGTACTATGGGTTCAAACCGATAGAAACTCCCGCAATGGAGCGTACTACATTATTTACTTCTGGTATCGGCGAAGGCACAGATGTGGTAGACAAAGAGATGTATAGCTTCTCGCTCAAAGGCTCAGAAAGTGTAACGCTGCGACCAGAGTATACCGCGAGCATCATGAGGGCCTACATAGAAAATGGCATGGGCTCACTACCGCAACCTGTCATGCTCTATGCGTACGGACCGCTATGGCGACATGAAAATCCACAAAAAGGACGTCTACGAGAATTCCATCAATTTGATCTCGAGATACTTGGATCTGATAAAAGTATAGCAGATGCACTCATCATCAAAACTTTACATACTATATTAGGTGAATTTGGTTTTGACAATCTAACAGTCGAGATCAATAGCATGGGTGATAAAGAAAATAGGCCCGCCTTTATAAAAGCTTTAACTGGTTATTACAAAAAGCATATTACTAATATGTGTAAAGATTGTCAAGATAGGTTAAAAGCTAATCCCCTGAGACTACTTGACTGCAAACAAGAGATATGCCAGCCATTCAAAGAAAATGCTCCTCAATCTATATCATATCTCTCTACTGATGCACGTCGTCACTTCATGGAGGTGCTACAATACTTAGAAGAAATGCATATAGACTATAGGATCAACCACTCTCTAGTGCGTGGTCTAGCTTATTATTCTCGTACCGTATTTGAGATTATAAAAATAGAGATCGAAGAAAGTGGTAAAGAGCGTGACATTACCATTACTGGTGGTGGTCGTTATGACTATCTAGCTCGTGAGCTGGGTAGCAAAAAGGATGTACCCTCAGTAGGAACAGCTCTAGGCTTTGAGCGTATCATGCTATTCCCAGAGTGCAAGACCATATCTCCACGTATATTGAAAGCTCCT
>JAYVSD010000025.1:0-3122 GCA_043775745.1 bacterium
ACAGTGGGTATGCCCATACTTGCCTCAGCTGATGGCATAGTAGTGATAGCTAGACCATCAGGCTATAATGGTGGCTATGGTGAGATGATAATAGTCAGACACTCCAACGGCACTCAGACGGTATACGCTCATCTATCGGCAGTATATGTGAATGAAGGTCAAAATGTAAATCAAGGAGATGCTATTGGTGCTCTCGGTAACACTGGCCACTCCACAGGCCCACATCTACACTTCGAGGTGAGGGGTGCAGTGAATCCGTTCTAACTATTGACCTTTGGCCTATACTGAAATGCCTCGATGATGTGGGCGACTTTTATGTCTATGCTGTTGTCGATATCGGCTATGGTACGAGCTACTCGTAGCACGCGGTGATAGGCGCGAGGTGAGAGAGTAAATTGTTTGGCTAGGGTGTTCAAAGTACTCTTTTCAATTTCACCTAAATGAGCGTGAGTTTCTAAAAGTTCACCGCCCAGCTCTCTATTTAAAATGTCACCATTCCTTTTTAAACTTATATCACGGGCTACATTGATTTTACTTTTTGCTGTCGCGGTGTCTATGCCGTTAGGTAGATTTGATAAGTCTTCATACTTGACATTGGCTACCTGTATCCACATATCGACGCGATCCATGATGGGGCCACTTAGCTTTTTTTCATATTTCTCTATATCGTAGGCTCTGCAGATGCAAGCTTTATCTTTGTTACCCATATTACCACAAGGACAAGGATTCATTGCAGCTACCAACAAGAATCGGGCCGGATAAGTCACACTACCGCTCGCTCTCGTGATAGTGACTTTGCCGTCTTCGAGGGGTTCACGCAGCGCTTCTAGAGTTTCAGTGCTAAACTCTGGGAATTCGTCCATGAATAGTACACCTCGATGGGCGAGTGTGATTTCACCTGGTTTTGGTATGCTGCCACCACCTACAAGCGACACATTTGACGCGGTGTGATGTGGCGCTCTATAGGGTGGATAAGTGATGAGTTTCCTATTGCCTACCACACTATGTATACCAGAGACTTCAAAAATCTCCTCCCTCGTGAGTGGGGGTAGTACACTAGCAAAGCTCTTTGCCAACATGGTCTTACCTGTACCTGGAGGTCCATACATGCAGATATTGTGTCCGCCAGTAGCTGCTATGATGAGCGCTCTTTTTGCTAGCTCTTGACCTTTAATCTCTTTCATATCTACGTGAGTGGCAGGCGCCTCATAGTTGATATCTTGGGTGGGAGTTTTTTCTATTAGTTTTGTGCCTTGTATATGATCTACTAGTTCTCTTAGGGTTTTCAAACCATATACTTCTATGCCGTCCACTAGAGCAGCCTCTTCCCTATTGGTAAAAGGTAGAAATATCTTTTTAAATCCAGCTTTTTTTACTCCTTGAGCAATAGGTAGCACACCTCTGATACTTTCTAGTTCGCCGAGTAGTGACAGTTCACCTATTAGTAAAGTATCATCTAGATTAGCCTCTATGGCACCATCAGCAAGTAGATAGGATACAGCAATAGGTAGATCAAAGACTGGCCCTTCTTTACGTATCTCGGCCGGAGCGAGTGAGACTGTAATTTTATTGTTTTTACTTTTGGGGCTAGTATAGCCGGTGTTTTTAATTGCAGCCGAAACACGATCCCTACTCTCCTCAACCCCTTTGCTCGGCAGACCCACCATAGAAAAGCTATATAGACCAGTAGTGATATCAGTTTCTATCCTGATTATATTGGCTTTTAGACCATTGATCTGGGCGCTGTATACTTTGGCAAAGCTCATTTTAATGTTTGATTATAAGCTTCTTTCCAGGATATGTTACTATTTGCAAATATCACGTAGGCACGATTTACTACACCATAGTATAAAGCTTTGTTCCCAGTGGTCAAGGTCTCTTTGGCTGCACGCATGTCCACTCCGAACATATTTACATCTTTAAATTTATCAAAAGGCTCACTATATCCATAGTATCTAGTCAGGTCATATATAATTTTATCTTCATTGTTTAATAGGGCCGATTGCAAACCATCGTATGTTATGACTTTGTATAGCATATAACCTTTGTTCTGATTTATCAATTTTATATATGGCGATAATGAGTTTTTACTATCAGGCATATATATGGCCAGCTCATCTTGTTTGATGTTAGAGATTTTGACGCTAGTAGTAATTAGAGAAGAATCTTTTGTGTTTCCGGCTGGGAGTGTATTGATAGAGGGTGTGTTTTCTAGGTTGTTTTTATATGTATAAAATGAGAGAGTTAAAATGGTAATTATTATAAATATAATTACAAGTATAAATATTATTTTGTAATTTGGGGGGTCTGCTGGTGATATTTTATTGATACCCGAAGTAGCAACATCTATAATAGTTGCATCTTTTTTCCGGATTTCTTCCTCTATGTCAGAGCTAAAAGTATGCACTATTGGAGTTTCTTCATTCATATATTTTTATCTAAGATATTACATCTTCACCTATGAGATGATCTACATCACGCTCCTCTCCTCGATGTGTAGTACCTGTAGGCAAAGGTTTTCTGGTCAAGATGGGGCGCTTCCTGACTATCTTTTTCTTGGCTCTATGGCTGATTATATACTCGTCTGGGTCTTCACACATATCGATAAAGTCTTCGGTGATCTCTCTCAGTTTGCCAGATGAAGATTTACCAAAAGATATCACTTCGACCTGCACCCCTAAGCCCTTTAGATACTCCACCAAAGGTATGAAGTCTCCGTCACCTGTCGCTAATACCATTGCATCTACTCTACTCGCCAGTCTAACCGCATCGATAGCCAGCCCCACATCCCAGTCTGCTTTTTTTGCTCCACCAAAAAAAACTTGCAAATCCTTGGTTTTGGTCTCTATACCCATTTTAGTGAGGGCTTCGAAAAATTGAGCTTCATCATTACTCTCAGTCGTGATGACATAAGCAATAGCACGCACTAGATGTCTACCAGCAACCGCACTTTCTAATACTTTAGCGAAGTTAACCCTTGACTGATAAAGGTTACGCGCACTATGATAAAGGTTTTGAGTATCTATGAGCACTGCCACACGTTGTGTATTGTGTTTGATTATTGACATAAAAATATTTGTAATTGTTTATTAAAATAAGCCTAAAAGAAAATGCAGGCTTGT
>JAYVSD010000026.1:0-2595 GCA_043775745.1 bacterium
GAGAAGGGTATACCATTTGGCGGACCTGCTGGTGGAGATGGGGGTAAAGGAGGGGACGTGTACTTGCATGTGGTGAGAGATATACATGCTCTATCTGATTACAAGCACAAAGTAGAATGGGCAGCCAAAGATGGCGATCCAGGTAAAAAGAGGTCTATGCACGGCCTCAATGCTGATGATCTGTATCTACGTGTGCCGCTAGGAGCGATAGTACATAACGATGATCTAGACATCACTTATGAATGCCTAACAGAAGAAGAAAAGATAATAATATTACGTGGAGGGCGCGGTGGATATGGTAATGAGAAATTTAAAAGCTCGGTAAATCGCAGTCCAGAGGAATATACCCCTGGTACGATGGGGGAGTTTGCAACGTTCTCTATCGAGCTAGATCTCATCGCAGATATAGGTATTATAGGTCTGCCAAATGCCGGTAAGAGCTCCCTGTTGAATACTTTTACTAGAGCTGGAGCTAAAGTAGGTGATTATGCTTTTACTACATTAGAAGCCAATCTAGGAGCTTATCATGGTATAGTACTAGCGGACATCCCTGGACTCATCGAAGGTGCGAGTGATGGTAAGGGTCTGGGACATAAATTCCTCAAGCATATACGCCGTACCGGTACACTATTACATTTAATATCAGTAGAAAATCCAGATATGGTTTCGGCTTATCAAGTGATAAGGAAAGAGTTAGGTCAATTCGACCCTACACTACTAACCAAAAGAGAAATCATCATCATTTCTCAAGTAGACAAAATAGATGCTAATACGCTCGAACAAAAGTTAGAGTCTTTTATAAAAGGAATTAAGGCTAAAAAAGATATAGATATACATACATTATCTCTACTAGATGACGAAAGTATCAAAGAACTAGGTGAATATTTGAGAAAGATATTTTAGTCTGTAGCATATAAATGCTTATAGATTTATATTTATCAGATCTACATATTGACCGGGAGTGACGAGTCCGATGTTTACATCAGATAATCCAGCACATAATATCACCGAGTGGGCGACACTATTAGAATTTTCTGTTTCTGATAAAAGCCTGAATCCATAACGCGGATAGTCTATGCTTTTATTATTGATACCAGCTGCACAGAGTTTGGCTTTGGTCCATATTCTCATCGTTTGATTTTGATCGCTAGAGTATATCTCTATACCAGAAGTACTAATATCAAAGTCAAGTATAGGTGTATCGGTAGCAATATTTTTCGATTTATAATAATTATAATCAAAAGCAAAGGCTTTTAATTTATAGCCATTTTGGTCTGCCCTTTCTACTATTTCACCTGTACTTTCATCATATGCAAAGCCGTGTATTTGACCGCGCACTTTGTTTTCATTGTCTACTAGTTCTACATATGTATGTCCTGTGAGACCCATAAGTAGTTTATGTTCTCTTTTGAGTATGTGCCACTCGGTATTTTTACTGTCTGTATTTATGGTCGGTTTAGGTCTAACGTATGAATTATTGAGAAGTATATATATAGTTAATACACAAAAACATATGATAAAAATATCTTTTAAAACTTTTTTTAAAGTGTTTTGCATTTATTTAGTAACAAGTATCTCTTTAAAGAGAGTAGGATTGCCAGAACCTTTGGCGGCTTGCATGCATCGACCGATAAAGTACATCAGCAATTTTTCATTGCCAACACCAGACACTCCTTTGTACTCCGCCCACTGTGTGTGGTTATCCGCTATCACTGTATCTACTATATCGGCGAGGGCAGTTGGATCTGACTTTTGTATGAGATTATTTTCAATTGCTATTTGCTTGCTAGTTTTGCCTTGACAAGCGTCATGATTATTAGAGATAAAGGTCAACAGATCTTTTGCTCCTCGAGAAGATAGCTCTTGCTTGTTTACCAAGAATATAGTTTCTACTAGTTGTTCTTTGCTGGGCCAAGTTTTATACACATTGTTTAAAATATAATTAGCTGAGGCGATTTTATCAGCGTTGTGGGGTAGATCATTGATAACAGATAGATAATAGTCACCGAGCTCTATGTCATCGAGTAGCTGCGATACCTGCTTGTTTGACAGACCTATTTCTACCCATTTACGACGGCGCTCCTCTGGTATAGTAGGCATCTCAGACATAATATGGGGTATATCGAATAGTTCATAAGTGTAGAGCTTTGGCAGATCAGGATCAGGGAAATATCTATAGTCATGAGCATTCTCTTTTTTCCTTTGAGAAAAAGTGGATCGCTTTTGTTCGTCCCAGCCACGCGTCTCCTGTATCACTTGACCACCATTTTCAAGCAGATCTATATGTCTTTCAACTTCGTATCTGATGGCATCTTCGACAGATTTGAAAGAGTTGAGATTCTTGACCTCACATTTCGTACCGTATGTCGATTTATCTTTGGTCACTGAGATATTAGCCTCTACTCTCATTTGACCCTTTTCCATATCAGCATCACTAGCGCGTAATGTGCGTAGAGTACGGCGTAGTTCACGCCCAAATTCACCACTTACGCGAGCAGCAGTCTCCACATCATCATAAGTGTGAGCATCAGTCACTAGCTCCATCAGTGGTACACCTGCACGATTAAAGTCTATCAGAGTATAATCACCTTTATC
>JAYVSD010000027.1:0-6907 GCA_043775745.1 bacterium
TCTATACTCTCAGGATCATATGGTGGCACATCTAGAGTTTGATATTTAAATTTGTGTTATAATATAAATATGAATAAATTAACACCTGAAGAAGAAGAGATAATCATAAACAAAGCTACTGAAGCTAGATTCAAAGGTGAATATGTAAACACCAAAGAAACAGGCGTGTATGTGTGTCGTCAATGTGATGCCCCTCTGTATGATTCCGATAGTAAGTTTGAATCTAAGTGTGGCTGGCCTAGCTTTGATGATGAGATAGATGGGGCAGTGCATAAGAGTCTCGATGCTGATGGCATGCGTACAGAGATAACCTGCGCACAGTGTGGTGGACATTTAGGGCATCTTTTTATAGGAGAGGGGTATACAGAGAAGGATATTAGGCATTGTGTAAATTCTATATCAATGAAATTTATATCAGGTAAATAATCAATTAAGTATATATAAAAATGATCAAAAAAATAGTATTAGCGGGAGGATGTTTCTGGGGATTAGAAGATTTGATAAGAAAACAGCCGGGGGTTATAAATACAGAAGTGGGCTATACAGGTGGGAAAGTAGAAAATCCCACATATAATAATCATGATGGTCATGCGGAGGCAGTTGAAATAGAATATGAGTCTGAGAAGACTTCGTATAAAAATCTGTTGGATTTCTTTTTCCAGATTCATAATCCCACGACCCTGAATAGACAAGGTAACGATAGAGGGACATCATACAGGTCGGCTATTTTTTATGGCGATGAAGAAGAGAAACAAAATGCGGAAAGATTTATAGATATTGTTAATCATTCCAAACGTTGGAAGGATCCTGTGGTTACGACATTAGAGCCACTGATAAAGTTTTATGCTGCGGAAGATTATCATCAAGATTATTTACAGAATAACCCTGGAGGATATACATGCCATGCGATATATTTTGATAGTTATTTAAAATAGTTTATGTTATAATTATCTATATGAATATTAGCAAAAGTAAATTTAAAACAAAAAAGTCTATGGATGCTAGTCGTATCAGTATGGCTACTTTTGGTATAAAGAAATTTTGGGAGAAATAAATATATGTTTATAAAACTTTATGCAATCGCATTACCAGTATTCTTTGCCATAGACATGACATGGCTCGGTCTAGTGGCAAATAACTTTTATAAAAGCCAAATTGGCTCTCTGATGAAGTCCGATATCAATTGGACAGCGGCGATACTGTTTTATGTTTTGTTTATAGTTGGTCTGGTGATATTTGCAATATCGCCAGCAGTAGAAAAGTCTTCTTGGACACAAGCGATATTACTAGGAGCACTTTTTGGTGTCATAAGCTACGCTACGTATGATTTGACCAATCTTGCCACATTAAAGAATTGGCCAATCATGATTACTATTGTAGATATGATTTGGGGGGCTGTGCTCGGGGCTTTAGTTTCTGTAATTACTTATTTTGTCGCTATTAAAATAGGTTTATGAATTATTTCTTGATTCTCGCTGTTATACTTTTTATCTATATGAGCTTTTGGTTTTTGTTATCTGTAGTAAAGAAAAAGAATGATGTAGCAGATGTGGCATGGGGTCTTGGTTTTGTCCTCTTGGCATGGGTATCATTTTTTATAGGTCAAGGACAAAGTTTTATTGGGCTCATTGTAAATATTTTGATTACTATCTGGGGTGTACGTCTCGCCTATCATATACATACACGCAACAAAGGTAAAATAGAAGATTATCGATATTCAAAATGGAGGAAAGAGTGGGGTCGATGGTTTTATCTGCGATCGTATTTACAAGTTTATCTTTTGCAGGGGATGCTTCTATTTTTGATAGTTTTGCCAGTTTTACTTATACATAAAAGTACAAATTCTAGTTTAAATTATTTAGTTTTTATTGGTATAGCTCTATGGGTTATAGGATTTATTTTTGAATCTGTCGGAGATGCCCAGCTTGCACGATTTATAAAAAATAAGAATAACAAAGGTAAATTAATGCAAGCTGGCCTATGGCGATACACCCGCCATCCAAACTATTTTGGTGAAGTGACGCAATGGTGGGGCATATGGCTGATCTCCATGTCTGCGCCTGATGGACTTATTGGTATCGTCGGACCTTTGACTATCACGCTGTTGATACTAAAAGTCTCAGGTATACCAATGTTAGAGAAAAAGATGAAAGAAAATCCTGAGTTCTTAGATTATAAAAGACAGACGAGTATGTTCATACCGTGGTTTTCAAAAAATACTGTATAAATGTAAGAGTAAAATAAAGAGATATCAGTATCTTAAAAAGATACTGATATCTCTTTAAGAGAAGTTTATACTGTGTGATTAATTAGTTATGTGCTGTTGTGGTGGTAGCTGTATGTATTTTCTTCATACCTTTGTGGGGTTTACTGATCTTGTTTTCTTTTTTTGTGCCCTTTTCTTTAGTCTCAATCATTTTTTTGTCGGTATATTTTTTTATTGAGGTCGAAGTAGCCATGTTCATTTTTGTTTCAGGCATACTAATACTAGTAGTAGCTTGAGCTGACACTACACTGACAGAGATCACAGATAATAAAGCGGCTATGCTTAGAGATTTTATATTTTTATTCATATTTCTATAGGCCCTTGATAAGTAATTGGGTTGTATATATCATATCATATATGATCAGTAGGAGAAACCCTTATATAAACAGAAAGACACATGCTATAATATAAATATGAATTACGAATTGGCCAGAAATCTAATTTTAGGTATAGGATGGCCTTTATTGATGGTCGGGGGGATATATATAATTTTCAAGGCTCTTTTATTTTATAAAAGAATGGGGCGTACCCCCATATCCAAGTTGGTACCCATATTTGCATATACTACAGTGATTACCATGTTTTCTCTTGGTTATGTATCTACAACTTTTATGTGGAGCGATGCCAAGAGAGGGGTTATATTTGTGCTGCCCATATTTACTATTTGGGCGGTATCTATGGCTATTATATTGTATTTTGCCGCAAAATTTGATAAGAAAGCCAGACACTATAATGATATGCTGATAGAGTTTAGTAAATCCAAAGATGATTTTGTGGCTATAGCCTCACATCAGCTACGCACCCCGCTCACAGGCATGAAGTGGACTATAGATTTGCTGTCGTCTGATCAAAATTTACCTGAAAGTTTAAAGCTAAAAGTCTCTACCATAAAAGACAGTAATCAAAAATTGTTAGCACTCATAGCTAATCTTTTGAGTGTAGTCAAAATAGAGTCAGGTAAAATAGAACCACAAAAAGAAAATTTAAATATTAAAGCAGTTATAAATGATAGTATAAAAATATTACAAAATAACATCACATATAATAATATAAATCTCAAATTTGAGATAGGTGATGAAAGTAAAGAGTATATTATAAGATGTGATAAAATGCTTCTAGGTGAAAGTGTAAAAAATCTTTTAAACAATGCTATTTCTCATGCGGGTAAAGATGGGGAGGTAAAGATTGTACTTGATGATGATCGCCATGATATAATAATAAGTGTGGAGAATAATGGTCCGATTATAGATCCAGATAGACAGAGAAGTATCTTTGATAAATTCTCGAGAGAGCGTGTCGACAACCATGAGGTGATACAGGATATAGGTGGACTAGGATTATACATTACTAAAAAGTTTATAAATCTAGCTGGTGGTCAAGTATCGGTCAGATCAAATAAAGAAAATGGCACAGCTTTTATCATAAGATTAAAGAAAAAATAATATGAATATTAAAAATAAAGTATTGATTATAGAGGATGACGAAGCGATGAGAAGTGCGCTGATAGAGACTTTTAAAAATAATAATTATGTAGTAGAGTCTGCGATTAATGGCCAAGAGGGTTTGCATAAGATAGATAATTTCAAACCAGATCTCCTGTTGTTAGATTTAAATTTGCCCATAATGTCGGGCCTCAGTGTGTTGAGTAAAACTAGAGAGGGGTATGGATCATGGGGCAAGGATTTGAAAGTTATAATACTTACCAATCTAGGAGCAAGTAATGAGATGCTGGATCAGGTGGCTAAGTATGAGCCAGCATTTTATCTTATTAAATCTGAGGTAGAGCTGGCGGATGTTATAACAAAAGCCAAAGAGTGTCTAGCATAATAGCTTGCTAAGTATAGGTATTTATGATATAGTATGAGTATTAAAAATAATTTGTGATGTATAGCTTTTATTAAATAAAACAAAAGCCAATCATGCAAGACCCGCAAGGGATAAAATATGAAAACCATAATAGACAAGCAGGCCGAAGCCGCAAAAACTTTACAAGAAAAATTTGGATATAAAAATGTAATGTCCATACCCAAGATACAAAAGGTGGTAATATCGAGCGCCACAGGTACAGGCATGAAAAAGGATAGACACAGGAATGATCTAGTCGTAGATCGCCTGACTAAAATCACTGGACAGAAACCCTCAGTAAGACAAGCCAGAATGTCAGTCGCGTCATTCAAAACTCGTGAAGGTGATAAAATTGGTGTCGCAGTCACATTGCGTGGCAAGATGATGGTGGGCTTCTTGGATAAACTTCTCAACATCGCCTTGCCTCGCACCAAAGACTTTAGAGGTATAGACAGAAAGTCAGTAGACTCTATGGGTAATATCACTTTTGGTATTAAGGAGCAGACTATATTCCCTGAGATCAAAGACGAGGAACTCAAAGATGTGTTTGGTATGGCTATCACCATAGTGACCACAGCCAAAAATAAAGAGTCTGCAACCATGCTGTTTGAGATTGTCGGTGTACCTTTTAAGAAATAAATCAAGATTAAAGATGGGAACATTATATGTAGTTGCGACGCCTATAGGTAATATGGAAGACATAACCTTGAGAGCTATTCGTATACTTAAAGAAGTAGATCTGATTTTATGTGAAAATGTGAGCGAAGCGCATAGATTGCTAAAACACTATGAGATAGTGACGGCTACCACTAACTATTTTTCCAATTCTAAACTTAATAAAATAGATAAGATAATAGCGATGCTAGTAGAAGGTAAAAGCCTAGCCATCATCTCTGATGCTGGTACACCATGCATATCTGACCCAGGAGCATTGTTGATAGAGAAGATACGGAATACAACCGCCATACAAATAGTTTCTGTCCCTGGACCGACTGCTGTCACAGCACTATATAGCATATCTGGAGTGATGGGTAACAGATTTGCTTTTTATGGCTTTGCTCCACAAAAAAAGGGGAGAGAGACATTTTTTAAAAAGGCTGTGTCAGAGTGTATAGAAAATGATGTGCCAATAATATTTTATGAGTCAGTGCATCGTATTGAAAAATGTCTCCATCAACTCACAGTCTACGGCTGTGAGTTGATAAAAGTGACAATTGGTAGAGAACTCACCAAAATATATGAAGAGGTGGTACAAGGTGATATAGATTTTGTAATAGATTATTTTATTAAAAATAAAGATAAAATTAGAGGAGAATTCGTCGTCATGTTAAGTGGTGTAAAAGCTAATTTATAAATAAATATGTCAAAACTTAAGATACAGGGAGGTAAAAAATTACAAGGTGAGGTACAAGTACAAGGCGCAAAAAATGAAGCTTTGCAAATCGTCTCGGCTACGCTACTCACAGAGGAGGAGTGTGTCATACACAATGTGCCGGATATAGTAGATGTAAATAACTTACTTAAAATTTTAAAATTGGCAGGGGCTGAAATTAATATAAATAAAAATACAGTTGCTATTACTTGTAAATGCATAGATCCTGATTTTTTCTTATCAGAGATTTGGAAAGTAGAGGCTGGTAAACTACGTGGATCTATCACTTTGATGGGGCCAGCGCTAGCACGATTTGGGGCTGTGGCTATACCTACTTTCGGTGGGGACAAAATTGGTAAGAGACCGATAGATACGCATATCAATGGTTTTATAAATTTAGGATATAAATACAAAAATAATATTTTGTTTAAAGTTTCAAATCAAAATCCCAAGTCCAACATATTAATGGAGGAGGCGTCAGTGACAGGTACAGCTAATCTCATCATGGCTTCAGCTTTTTTAAATAAAGAAATAGAAATTTATAATGCGGCTTGTGAGCCTTATATAGAGCAGCTTTGTAAAATGTTGAACTCTATGGGTATGAGCGTAGAGGGTACGGGGACAAATAGACTAGTCCTCACCGTTAACCCTACTCCCAAAATACTCAAAGGAGTGGAGCATACAGTGCTACCAGACTTCATAGATGTGGCTAGCTTTATAGGGCTAGCAGCTATCACGGATAGTGATATATGGATCAGAGGCTGTGGTATAGAGCATCTAGGTATGACACTGCTACCTTTTAAAAAGATAGGTGTGAATTTCGAAATAGTCGACGATGACATACATATATTTAATAATAGAGAATATGTAGTGAGCACTTATAGCAACGGTGAGCCATTGTCTATATATTCTGCTACTTGGCCTATGATCAGTCCAGATATATTATCTATACTACTAGTCACGGCTGTGCAGGCTCATGGTACAGTATTGATACATGAAAAGATGTATGAGAGCAGATTATTCTTTACTGATAAGCTAATCGGCATGGGCGCACAGATAGTGCTTTGTGATCCACATCGAGCTATTGTCGTAGGATTAAATAGAAATAAGAAATTAAGTGCAAGAAATATGGACGGTCCGGATATACGCGCGGGTATGGCTCTAGTGATAGCCGCGCTATCAGCCGACGGTGAGTCTATAATAGATAATGCAGAGCAGATAGACAGGGGATATGAAAAGTTGGTAGAGCGCCTCGCCGCGCTCGGTGCTCAAATAGAGAGGATATAAGATTTTAAATTAAAAAGTCCCCAGAGCCGGTGTATATCCGGTGGGGGACTTTGTGATGAGCTCTTAGCCCATCGTGAATGTGTCACGGACCGTGAACCACTCGGTTGGGATTAGCCGGCGGCAGATCCCCTGAAGGG
>JAYVSD010000028.1:0-9344 GCA_043775745.1 bacterium
TTGCACAGGCAATTATGCGTGAGATGCGTTTATTTGGCTGTTACGACATTCTTTTTGGAAAGGTGAAGGATTTTGTTGAGAACAATATGTTTGAGGGTAAGGTGGAACTCACAGACCTCAACACGCTACGTAATCTCTCTGAGGTTGAATATATAAAACTTATAAAAGATAGTTTCAAAGATTCAATCAATGAACTAACGGTCCAAGACAAAGGAGACACGGAAATAAAGAACTATATAAAAGTGAGTGATGCTCGTCCTTTCGTAGTAAATGACAAAGCATTTTTAATACCGCAGAAATCTGTATTCAATAGAATTGTTGGAGATAGTAATTTTGAGTTAGAGTTCTCTGCTTTTCTTGAAAAGTGTGATGATATTATTTCTTTCGCAAAGAACTTCCAAAACAAAGAAGCAACCGCACTTCGTATTGAATATAAAAATGCAGAAGGATTTATTGCTAACTACTACCCTGACTTTTTTGTAAAAATTGATGATAAGCAAGTTTATATAGTTGAGACAAAAGGTCGTGAGGAAGAAAATGATGTAATCAAGTTTGAGAGACTACAAAAATGGTGTGAGGACGTGAACTCTCGCCAGAGCAAAATTGTTTACGGTGCTTTGTATATAAAGCAAGAAGAATACGAAGCAAACCCAGCAAAGAACTTTGATGAGTTGGTGAGGTTATTTCAAAATAGCAGAAAAAATAAAAAATAAAATACGTAGAAATTACAAACTTTCGTTCAATACAATCTATTGGAACCCTCCTAAAGCTTGAGCGTGCTAAATGTCGCTCCTTTCTTATAAAAATATGCTACAATATATACATGTATATACCTCTACGCGCGCATAGCCACTATAGTCTGCTTGAGGCAATACCCAAGATAGATGAAATGGTCAAAAAGGCTATAGAATATGGCTACAAAGCACTTGCTATCACCGACACCAATAACATGTATGGGTCTATAGAATTTTATAAAGAGTGTAAAAAGAAAGGTATCAAACCTATACTCGCCACGGAGCTACATCTAGATTGGAACGGTGGTAGCCACGTGATAGCAATCTATGCAAAAAATGATGCTGGCTACAGAGTGATGATGAAAATGGTAAGCGTCGCACAAATGAATGATTATACACGACCGCACTTAAAAGATGCTAATCTAGCTCTGTTAAATAACAATCTCACACTCATAGCTGATGATGCAAGTCTTTTAACTTTTATATATAACTTTTCTCAAAAAAATAGAGAGGATTTTATATTTTATGAAGATATGTATCTAGAAATAAAGAAAGATACCATAGAAAAGAAAATAGCGAATGGAGAGTTAGATCTGAATAGCCCCCCTCCTTCTAATGTGAATACCTTCAAACTCATAGCGACCCAACACTCCCGCTATATGAAGCCCGATGACAAAGAAGCTCATCGTGTGATGCTCAATATACACAATGATGCAGATAGTGAAGATAAATATAAAGCTATTTACAAACCTTATGATTTACATTTTATCTCACCCGATACCGCTGTAGAATGGTTCAAAGATTATCCAGATGCATTAAGTAATTGTAGTGAGTTGGCAGACAAATGTAATGTGGATTTGATCTTGGGTAAATGGTATTTCCCAAAGATTGATACAGTCAAAAGCCCAGAAGAAGATCTCACTGATCTGGTGTATAAAGGCATAGAAGATAGAGGACTGAATGCAGAAGATGAGAAGCTGCTAGAAAGAGTAAAGTATGAGCTAGATGTTATCAAAGAAAAAGGCTTTGCTATATACTTTCTCGTTGTATATGATCTGTTACGTTTCGCTCACGAGAGAGAGATATTGACTAATATTAGAGGCTCAGTTGCGGGCTCGATGGTGACTTATTTGTTACGTATTACTAATTGTAATCCTTTCTTTTATAAATTACCATTTGAAAGATTTCTCAATCGTGAACGCCCTTCCGCCCCTGATATAGATATGGACTTTGCCGATGATAGGCGTGACGAAGTTCTAGATTATGCTAGATATAAGTACGGCAAAGACAATGTGGCTCAAATCGGAACATTTGGTGCTATGCTCGCTCGTGGTGCAGTGCGTGATGTAGCGAGAGCTCTCAAATATCCCTATATGGTGGGCGATCGTATATCTCGTATGATACCTCCACCAAAACAAGGCTTCCCTATCACCATAGACATAGCCCTAGCCGAAGTACCAGAGCTCAAAAAAGCTTATGAAGAAGAAAGAGATGTGGCTCATATACTGGACATGAGTCGCAAATTAGAAGGTAGTGCTAGACATGTATCAGTGCATGCCGCAGGGACTGTGATAGCACCCTCGGCAGTGTCAGACTTTGCCCCTATACAGTGGGACCCAAAGGGTGAGAAGATTATCACTCAATATGAGATGAATGCTGTTGGTGAAGATAATGTCGGCCTTTTAAAGTATGACTTCTTGGGTATACGCAATCTATCCATACTTGCCACCGCGATAAAAATAGTAAAAGAAGAATATAATATAGATATAGATATAGAAGAGATACCTATAGATAATCAAAAGACCTTTGACATGCTAGCTCGCGGTGAGACAGTGGGGCTATTTCAACTCAATGGTAGCGGCATGACTAAATTCCTCAAAGAATTACGCCCTACTACTATCTTTGATATCAATGCGATGGTAGCACTATATCGCCCAGGTCCACTCGAGATGATACCTGAGTATATAAGACGTAAACATAATTCTAAACTAGTGCAATTCCTCGATCCGCGTCTCGAGCCTATTTTGGACCAATCCTTCGGTGTGATAGTGTATCAAGATGATGTGATGCTCACCGCTATACATCTGGCGGGATACTCTTGGCTAGCAGCTGATAAACTACGCAAGGCTATGGGTAAAAAGATACCCGCTGAAATGCAAGAGCAAAAAGAAAAACTAATGAAAGGCTTTGTTGCTAACGGACTCAGTAAAGAGAAAGCAGTAGAACTGTGGACACAGATAGAGCCTTTTGCAGCATATGGATTTAACAAAGCTCATGCTGCTAGCTATGGTCGAGTGGCTTATCAAACAGCATATATGAAAGCCAATTTTCCTTATGCTTATATGACTGCTATCATGACACATGAAAGTGGAGATGTGGAGAAAATAAGTGAAATAGTGGCTGAATGTAAACGCATGGGCATCATTGTATTACCTCCAGACGTAAACTACTCTGATTCTAGCTTTACTATAGTCAAGAAAGATGGAGAAGAAATCCGTTTTGGTTTGCTCACCATCAAAAATCTAGGGCATGACATAGCTGAGGCTATCATGAATGAAAGGAAAGCTGGTGGTAAATTCACCTCGCTTGAAAATTTTATGCAGCGCATCAAACACAATAATTTAAATAAAAGATCTTTAGAGGCTCTCGCTCTCTGTGGTGCGCTAGACTCTATTTCAGATCGAGCTATTATTATGAATAATGTAGAAGAGCTACTAGAATATCATAAAACTTTTATCAAAGACTCCACCGATCAAGCCTCTCTCTTTTTTGCTCATTCAGAATTTAAACTAAAGCCTGCTATAAATATCAGTATCAAAGATAGACTACGCCACGAGAAAGAGCTGCTAGGTCTATATGTTAGCGGATTCCCACTCGACCCTTGGAAGGAACAAATAATGAAAAGAGATGTAAGTATAGACGTAATACAAAATTCAAATGCTATGTCTTTGATTGATGGTACAGGTATAACTTTACCAGTTTTAATAGAGAGCCTAAAAATTACCAAAACTAAAAAGGGAGATAGGATGTGTCTGCTTATGGTCCGTGACTATACAGGAGCAATGGAGATTGCACTTTTTCCAGAAACTTACGAGAAATATAAAGTCAAATGTGTGGTCGACAAAGTAATTCTAATTAAAGGTAAAATTGGCACTAGGAGTGGCTATCGCAATCTTATTGTAGATGAGTTGAAGGATATGGTATAGAGCTCAATACCTCAGTAATTACACTTTTGGGCTTGGCTTTACTTTTACCCTCTACTAAAAGGGTACCGTCAACAGCATCTACACTTACTGATCCACCCCTATCAAATTTGCGGCTGATAATCATATTAGATATAGGGTTGAGTATATGTGTTTGTATATATCTTTTGATGGGGCGTGCGCCAAATTGAGGATCATAACTTTGTTCGGAGATTAGGTCTAGCGCTGACTCAGAGACATTGAATTTAATCTCTTTGTCATCTAATCTTTTACTAACTACATCTAACTGTAGCTTTACCACTTGTCTAATTTGATCTTTATTTAGAACATCGAAAACCATAATATCATCTAGACGATTAAGGAATTCTGGTTTGAAATAATCCTTAAGTGAACTCATCACTTTACTTTTGATATCACTATACTCATTGACATTGTGCCCCACATTAAAGCCATAGCTTTGCATTTTTTGTATAAAGTTACTACCAATATTACTAGTAAGTATGATAATACAATTTTTGAAATTAGTGATACGACCTTTATTGTCTGTTAGTTTACCTTCATCTAACACTTGTAATAGTAGGCTAAAAACTTCTGGATGAGCCTTTTCAACTTCATCAAAAAGTACTACCGAATATGGTCTATGTCTCACCGCTTCAGTGAGCTGGCCACTCTCATCATAGCCTACATAGCCAGCGGGGGACCCTATAAGCTTACTCATGCTATGCTTCTCACTGTATTCACTCATATCTATTTTTATCAAAGCCTTTTCATCATTAAACATAAATTCGGCTAGGGCTTTAGTCAGCTCAGTCTTCCCGACTCCTGTCGGCCCTAGGAATATAAATGAGCCTATAGGCCTATTAGGGTCCGAGATGCCAGCCCTAGATCTGCGCACTGCTTCTGAAACTTTTTGTATGGCTTCACGCTGACCTATAACTTTTTTGCTGAGAGCATCCTCCATCCTCAGTAGTTTGTCACTTTCGCCCTCGACCATTCGCACTAGAGGTATGCCCGTAATACGAGACGCGACCGCAGCTATGTCTTCGACATTGACCTCTTCGTTAAGTACTCGTCTAGACTTTTGCATTTTGCGTAGCTTTTCTAATCTTTCTTCTATGTCTGATTCTAATCCAGGTAAAGTCACATATCTAATCTCCGCTACCATAGACAAATCACCTGTGAGTTGAGCATTGTCTGCTTCTAATCTTTTTACCTCAACACTTTTACGTAAATCAGCAATTTCATTCAGTAAACTTTTTTCTGTGTTCCATCTCAGTTCTAAATCGTGTATCTTTTCTTTTTCATCTGCTATATGAGCTTCAACTTCATGTAGTCTTTTTAGAGCCTTGGTATCACTTGGGTGAGCAGCTATTTCTTTTATCAAAGCTTCTTTTTCTATTTCATGTCTGATGATGAGACGATGAGCCACTTCTAATATTGGTGGTTTATTTTCAAGTGCGATTCGTAGAGCAGAAGCAGCTTCATCTATGAGATCTATGGCTTTATCGGGCAGAAATCTGTTTGTAATATATCTTACCGAAAGATTCACAGCAGATAATATAGCATCATCAGTGATGCGTACACCGTGATAGAGCTCATACTTTTCTTTGAGACCCCGCAGTATAGCAACTGTATCTTCGTTTGTAGGCTCCTCTATATATATAGATTGGAAACGACGAGTGAGAGCTGGATCTTTTTCTATATATTTTTGATACTCTTTGAGAGTGGTTGCACCTATCACACGTATCTCACCTCTAGATAGTGCTGGCTTTAGCAGATTTGCTGCATCAGCTCCACCTTCTGCTCCACCAGCACCCACTATAGTATGTAACTCATCGATAAAAAGAAATATCTTACCTTTACTATCTTCTATCTCTTTCATGATTTGTTTGAGTCTTTCCTCAAACTCACCCCTATACTTAGTGCCAGCAATGAGCATACCTAGATCGAGCGACACTAGCTCTTTATCTTTTAAACTTTCAGGTACATCGCCCTTGGCTATCCTTATAGCCAGACCTTCTATCACTGAGGTCTTACCTGTACCAGCTTCACCTATTAGTATAGGATTGTTCTTACTTCTCCTTGAGAGTATTTGCATCAATCTCATGATTTCGTTATCTCTACCTATAACAGGATCTAGCTTGTCTTCGCGGGCTAGCTGTGTGAAATTACGAGTAAATTTAGTTAAGGTCTTATTTTTCTTTTTTGGAGCCATATCTACATCGATAGAGTTACGGAGATTTTCAAGTGTCTTCATCGCCATGTCTTTATTGATTTTAAATCTAGACATGAGATTTACCATATCTGGATCAGCATCCATGATACTGATAAAAATATGCTCAGTAGAGACGAATTCATCGTGGAATATTTTAGCCACCTTCAAAGTGTCATCCATTGCCTTTGCTAGCTCGCCCGTCATATACATATGATATGATGGTGCCATCGTGTTGGACCCGCCTTTTACATCTATACTATCCATTACAGTATCCATAAAAAGCTGCAGGTCCACACCCATATGTTCTAGTATGCTATACACTACTGAGTCATCGCCAATCAGTATCGCAGCTAGCATATGCATATTAGTAACATGATTCTGACCTCTTTCTATTGCAACTTCGTGTGATTTTTTAAAAGCTTCTTTGGCTCTAGCGGTATAAAATTGAAATGGATTATTAGCACCACTGTTGTCATTATTATTAGTATTATTATTGCCTTGCATAACTATATTTATATACTAAATCTATCTCAAAGTCAATATAATTTTTAAAATTTATGATATAATATAAATATGAATAACACATACAATTGGTACAGTACATTACAAAAGCCTACATGGGCACCACCATCATGGCTCTTTGGGCCCTTGTGGAGTATTCTATATATTATTATTGCTTTTGCTTATGGTGCTGTATTTTATAAAGTTTACATAAAAGAACTACCACCGATTATCGCTTTACCTTTTATACTTAATCTAATTTTTAATTTTTCTTTTACTTATTTTCAATTTGGACTAAAGAACAACCTCCTCGCCTCTATAGATATATTGCTTATACTTGCGACTCTTGTCTGGGCGATCGTAGTGATTTATCCACATTTTAAATGGATCGCTATTGTAAATACTCCATACTTGCTATGGGTAATAATAGCAACCGTGTTGCAATTGACAATAACTTGGATGAATAAATAAATTATAATTTACTTTATTCTACCTTCAAACACCTCCCAATTTATATTTTCTATAAAAGCATTGATGTAGTCCGCTTTCTTGATACCATAATCCGTCATATATGCATGCTCCCACATATCCATCACAAGTAAAGGTGTACAATCTAATATGTGTCCTTGATTATGCTCTCCTATCCAAGCATGAAATACTTCTCGTGTCTGATTGTCTTGTAATAGCATCACCCAACCAATGCCTCGTATAAGGCAATTAGTGTTAAAAGACTTTTGCCAATTTTCTAAATTAGAAAAGTTTTTTTCTAACAAAACTTTAGTCTTTTCTCCTATTTCTTTTTTATCTTTGCATAAATTTTCAAAATAAAGCTCATGCATGCGCATGCCATCTATTTCCCATGACAGTCTCCTTTTTACTTCATAGTATTCAGGACTACCACTTTCTAGGTCACCATCTAGCTTATCCCATAATAAATTACTATTTTTAACATAGCCCTCATATAGAGTGAAGTGATTGCTCAGCATCGTGTCACTAAAGCCTTTCATACTTAGTAAATGTGTATAGTCTTTTGGTGTATATTTTGTCATATCTCTAATTATAACACATACTCTGTGATTTGCATTCTATGCAATAATATATTATTATATAAAAGTCCTTAACCGTGAACCAGGAGAAGACATGGGATGCATCAAGAAAAAACTCGCAGAAGCAAAAGCCATGTTGAGTAAAAAACTTTTACCCAACAAAGACAAAACACCAAAGAGGATGCCGGTTGCCCGTACCGGAAAAGCCAGTCGACTCGCCCATCGGGAAGAGCGTAAAGTCTGACCCGAGACACCCTCTCGCCAGGTCGCGCATCGCGCGACCTGTATTTTATTTATAAATCTAGATCTTTGTCAGGATATCTATTATACTTTTTATGGATATCCATTATAGCTATATATAGAGCCTCCATGTCCTCCTCGGTCGTGTCTGGACCCATAGTGATGCGTATATTTTCATTGGTTTCTTCTTCACTCGCACCTATTGCTTTCAGCACATACCCATCTAAATTTTCTGCTGCTGCACATGCACTCCTATGGCTCACAGCATATCCCATATGATCTAGTCTGATCACCATCTCATCACTAGACATACCTGATATCCTTATATTTATATTGTTTGGCAATCTCTCTCCTTCCACCACGCTGCCATATATATTAAAAGTCCAATCTAATTTCTTGATAAATGTATTTCTAATTTTTAATAATCTTTTACCTTCTTCTGTTTTTATACTCTGTACGTGAGCCAGAGCCGCGGCGAAACCTATAGCACCAGCTACATTTTCGGTACCACTATACATGCCACGCTCTTGAGAGCCTCCCGTGATGATTGGTTGCACACGGTTTCGTATATTCTCTTTGATATATAATAAAGCTATACCTGTGGGACCACCACATTTGCTACTGTTAAGTGTCAACATATCACATCTGAGCTTCCTGACATCTAGATCTAGATAGCGACTTGCCTGTGAAGCATCTATGTGATACAGCACTCTTTCGTCGGGATTCAAATCATATTCTCTGTTGTGTTGATCGATGATACGACCGTACTCTTTGGACTTTTGTATAGTGCCGATTTCATTATTAGCATACATTATAGTTACAAGTATTTTATTTTTCTTAACATCTTCGATGTTAATTTCTTTTAAAGATTGTCTCAATACATCAGGCTTTAATATACCATCACTTTCTACTTTTAGAATAAGATGTCTGTAAGCTTTTATATTTTCTAAAACTGCTGGATGTTCTATATTGCTGGTGATTATCATACCGCCCTTTGCGGCCGTAAGCGCTGTCGCTATACTGTATGTACTGTTGGGCATGAAATACACTTCATAATCATGAGAATTCAAAATTTGAGCTATAGACTTTCTGGTTTGGCTTAAAGACTTTTTGCTCTCTACCCCTACTTTATGTATAGAAGAAGGGTTTACGCATCCTGCGGCATAATCCAAATAAACATATTTCATATGTGTAAGTATATCATTTTATAAAATTATATGCTATAATTGTCAGATAATGTCAAAAACAGAAAATAGTCAAATTGTAAACAAAACTCCTGTAGTAGCGGTGCTGGGTCATGTAGACCATGGTAAAAGCTCTCTACTCGACTATGTAAGGAAAACCAATGTAGTGGGTGGTGAAAGTGGTGGTATTACTCAACACATCAGCGCCTATGAAGTATCTG